>JBCCWS010000013.1 GCA_039193195.1 Pseudomonadota bacterium | reverse complement strand
CCTGCGCTGTGGTAACGTCGTCCATTGGAAGGCCTTCTTTGTGTCCGAAAGTGCTGTGTCGTAACACCTTTCTAACACATCGAGGGCCTTCTTCTCTTTTGGCTCATGAATAATCCAGGCTAGTGTCCTGAGTTAGAAGTTAGTTTTTGACTTAGCGGGACCTTTTCGCCCCGGAACACGTTGCTCCTCCTCCCGTGGGACCTGCCACGCTCGTCGTCGCGCCGCACCCAGGCACAAAAACTCGCCTGCGAATTCATCAACGAACTTCCAACTCAGGACACTAGGGCGCGAAGCGTTGGGCCACCCGCAGCTGCAGCGACCGACTGCTCGGTGGCACGGGCACTTCGGGCGCGCGCAGGGTGATCGCATCGATGCTATGCAGTTGCTCGAGCATCGCCATCTGTGGTGCGAGGGCAGGTGCGCCGAGGTCCTGACCGGCGAAAAGCGCTGCCGTCGTGCGTTTGCCATCGATGGCTCGCAGCAGGGCGAGCTTCTCTGGCGTGTTGGTGGTGGTAAACCTGAGGCCCGCATGGCTCAGCACAAGCTGGTCCGCGCTCTCGCCGATCAGCTTGGCACCGAGGCCGGCGCCTTCGTCGTCTAACCAGGTGGGGCATAGGTGCACGTCGTCGAGTCGAGCGGCGCTTTGCGCCTTGCGAGTCGCGTAGAAGATATGGCGCCCGATCTGCCCGTACATCAGCTCCGCGATCGCGTACCGTGTCGCCGCCGGTAGGGCCTCGATGGTGGCGAGGAGGGCAGGGTCTTTCACGTAGGTGCGGGGGTCGTACTGGTGGCGCGTCGTCGGGTCGCCCGGCGGCCCGGGGATGTGTAGATCGTGACTCGCCATCCACTCGTAGACCTGAGGGATCGTATACGCCCGATCCTTCTCGTGGAGGTAGATGTCGTACAGACCGCTATCGCCCAGCTCGCCGTTGCCGTCGTTCGTGGGTGCAACATGTTCGCTAAAGCGCAGCCAATGGTGAGGGTGTAGGGAGCCTAAGCTCCTGCGCAGGTTGCTGAGCTTTTCCACGCGTGACCGCGCCTCAGCGTTTACAAGTCGCATCAGGGCCTGAATCTGGTAGTGCGCCGTACGCCCGTATTGCGCGTAGACCATCAGCCCCATGCATCCCTCGGGTGCGAGCACGCCGACCAGTGCCCTTAGGCCTGCGTCCGGGTCGGCCAGGTGATGGAGCACGCCGCTGCAGTTGATATAGTCGAAGTGGCCGAGCTCATCGGGCCGCACGTCGAGCAACGATCCCTGCACGAAGTGAACGTTGTCCAGGCCGCGGATGCTCAGTCGCTGGCGGGCCACTTCGATACTTGTGGCGCTAAGGTCAAGGTGCACGATGTGCGGTGAGCAGTCGCGCAGCTGTTCCGCTAGATAGACGGTGGAGTCGCCGGTGCCGCCACCAGCCACTAGCACCCGCATGCCAGCCGTGAGATCCCGAGCGCCCCGGAAGCAGCGCGCGTTAATGCTCGCCAGCTGGTCCATGGGCACGAACTTCAGTCGATGCCGCTCGTGCGCCGGGTCGCGCGGCGGGTAAGGAAGTTCCTCGTACTGGTCGCGAACCTGAGGCAGATAGTCTTGGTTAGCGGACATGGCGGCGCCTTGTCGGTGCCGTGCGCGCCCGGTCCTTCTCTGGCGCTTGCACGAAGTGGTTGGGTGTCGGCTCGTACTCCTAGTGGCTTACGCTGCGACCGCCTCGGCGCGGTCGCGATCCTGCGGTCCCCTAGCGAGCGCCGTACAGCGTGTCGAGGGCTTCGCGTATGCGAGCTCCCCAGTAGGGCGCGCGTCGGGCGGCCTTTTGTCGGTTGTTCAGCGCATCCCAGTTGGGGTCTTCCGCCATGCGCGAGGTCACCTGGTAGATGTCGAGGACGATACGCCCGGTCTCGTCGACCACGAACAGCCCCGGCGTGCCAGAGACGTTGTAGGAGGCCGGTACGTCGCCGCCTTCCGGGAAAGCGATGAACGAGTAGCCCTGGCGTTCCAAGTACTGGAGCGGGTCACCATCTTCGCGGTAGGAGATGGCGAAGATCCGCAGTGGCTTCTCTCCCTGGTACTCCTCCAGCATGCTCTGTAGGTGCGGCATCAGCGCCTTGCAGTAGGGGCACCAGGTTGCCCAGAAGAGGACGATGCTAGGGCCCTTCGGGTGCTCTTGGTGGAATGCGTACTCCTGGCCGGTGGCATCGGTCAACTGCCAGTTCGGCGCATCGTTGGCGAGCGTCGAGTGGGCACCGAGCAGGCCCACTAACAGCGGTAGGATGAACGGCAACGCCCGCGCGCGCGGTCGGGGGCGGGTGGCGATCGATGGCATGGGCGCTTCCTTGTCCTGTATGTCAGCGGTTCGCTCGCCAACCGAGCGCACCGGATGACGAACAGTGTCCGCGAGCGCGGGCGCGGTTACAACGCCCCGCCGCTCAGCCAACGACCGCGGAGACCGAGTCCTGTCCGCCGTGGCCGTAGAGCTTCACCACCAAATTGGCCTCTAGCTGGGTCAGACCGCAGTCGCGCATCAGCTGTTCCGCGTCACTGCCCTGCTGAGCGAGGTGAATCTCGCGCGAAAAGTCCCGCCCCTCGGGTTGCTCCTCGGGGGTGGCGAGCCGTGTGGACTGTCCTCGATCACGGCGCCGACGCTTGGCGCGCCGTCGCGCCTTTGGCGTATCCGTGGCCGGTGCCGGGGCGGCGACCGTTGCCTGCATGCTCGTCGCCACCGGTGCGGCGCCAATCCCTCGCAGTGGGCCGAGTCGCGGTGCGATCACCAGCAGCAGTACTAGGGTGCCGCAGAAGAAGCATAGGCTGGCCAGGACCAGGAGGCTGGCGGCGAGCAACTCGGGAGTGAGCTGGGAGATGAGCGAAGTCGCAAACGACTCGTTAGGCATGGGCGGCTGTCCTTTCAGGCGTATTCGTCGATGTGGTGAGGTGCCTCGGGAGGCTCGCGATCATCGTCTCGTGGGGTGGCGTCGTCCCGTGACGACTTCGCTTTGGACGTCTCTTCCTGGACCGGTCGCGCCTCGGGCTCTCCGCGCCCGCCTCGCCCTCCGCTATCGCGGCGAGGTAGGACGGGATTGGTCACGCCAACGGAGCGAATCATCGCATCCACCTGAGCACTACCAGCCACTTCATAGAACCTCCTAGGGCGAGTCGCTCACCCATTCGGTTAGTCGAGTTCGTAGCCTCACCTTGGCTTGCTTGTGGATTTGAGACACGCGGGACTCGGTCACGCCTAGCACTTCACCAATTTCCCGCAGGTTCAACTCGTCGTCGTAGTACAGCGCCATCACGAGGCGCTCGCGTTCCGGCAGGCGCTCGATCTCCTGCGTCAATACCGCTACGAAGGTGGATTCCTGCAGGTGCTGCAAGGGCCCGTCATGATCTTCCAGAATGGCCTGAGCGAGGGGCGGATCGTCATTGATCATGCTGTCCAGGCTGGCCACTCGGGCACACGCGGCATCGCGCAGAAGGCGGTGGTAGTCGTCCAGTGGTATCTCCATACGATCCGCCACTTCGCGATCGCTGACGTCGCGACCCTGCTCGTGCTCCATCTCCGAGATCACCCGACTCATCTGACGCAGCTGGCGCCAAAGCGGCCGCGGGGCCCAGTCCACCTTGCGCACCTCATCCAGCATCGCTCCTCGGATGCGAATCCCGGCGAAGGTGGTGAAGTTGGCACCACCCTCGGACGAGTAGTTCCGAGCCGCTTCGAGCAGACCGATCATGCCCGCTTGGATTAGATCTTCCACGTCCACGGTGGGTGGCAGGCGGCCGAGGAGGTGGTAGGCGATCCGTTTCACCAGGCTTGCGTGCTGAAGGACCAACGCATCACCGCTGAGTGCCACGGGTTCCTGCTGGCTGTCATCGCTCGGCGTGGGCGATGGCTCGCCGTCGAGCGCAGGACGTCCGCTCGGCAAGGCGCTATCTCCTTGTGCCAGGTCCGTCGCCACCGATCAGACGGCCTCGGCGACGGCAGTAGCGGGAACTCGAAGTAAGCGCTCAGCGAAGAACTCCGTGTGCCCGCGCGAGCCCGCGGCTGGACGCCAGTGACTCACCTGCTGGGCGAGGTGGCGAAACGCGTGGGCGGCGCGGGAGGAGGGGTAGGCGTCGAGAACGTTGATCTGTTGTTGGACGGATTTACGCAAATAGGGGTCGTGCGGGATGTTGCCAAAGTGGGTGACGGACACATCGAGGAACCGCTCACACACCCGGGCAATCTTCGTGTAGAGCTGGTTGCCGTGCTCCGCACCAGCGGTCATGTTGGTCAGCACGCGGGCGTGATCGACTCGGTAGTCGCGGCTAAGCACTTTGATGAGTGCGTAGGCATCGGTGATGGAGCCCGGGTCATCGCACACGGTCACTACTACATCGCGAGCCGCCTGAGCGAAGCTCGCGACGTTCTCCGAGAGTCCCGCCGCCGTATCGATGATCAGCACGTCCACCGGACGGGTGAGTTCGCTGAAGGCGTGGATGAGGCCGGCACTTTCGCGCGCGTCGAGTAGGGCCATGCGCTTGTTGCCGGACGCTGCCGGTACGAGGGTCATGCCCCAGGGTCCCTCCACGAGGACGTCTTCCAAGGAGCACTGCCCTTCGAGGACGTTGCTCAGGGTGTAGCGCGGGTGAAGGCCGAGGTGCACGTCCAGGTTTGCGAGGCCGAGATCCGCATCGAGCAGCATGACTCGTCGACCACTCATCGCACAGGCGACCCCAAGGTTGGCAGAGACGGTGGTCTTGCCGACGCCGCCCTTGCCACTCGTGACGGCGATCACCTGCACCGGTTGGGCGCTTGCCACACGGCGCAGACCGCTGGCCTGGTCTTCTTGTTGCACCCAGCTGCCATCGTGTTCGTGCTGGTGAGTTGAACGCTGGGCGTCGTGGTTGCTATCGCTTGGGTCAGGCACTTTCTCGCACCTCGTCGGTGTCATCGATCTGATCGCGACTTTCCATGTCCGCTTGATGGAACACGTGGCTCACTAGGCTCAGGCGCTTGCTACGCGCCCAGTGCAGGTCTTCGGGCACGTTCTGGCCGTTGCTGGTGTAGGCCAGGGGCAGGCCGGTTTCGATGAGCGCTCCCAAAGCCGTGCCAGGCGCTCGCGCCTCGTCCATCTTGGTGAGCACGCAGCCCGCTGGCTTCGCGTCAGCGAAACGCTCAATCGTATCGAGCATCGTGCGACGTTCCGTGTTGGCACACAGCGTAAGCAAGACTTGGACGTTGGCACGTGACCTGGACAGCAAACTGAGCTCTTCAGCGAGACGCAGATCTCGCTGACCCATCCCAGCGGTGTCGATCAATACCAGACGATGGCGTGCGAGGCGGCGCATTAAGGCGCTGAAGGTCTTGGGATCATCGGCCTGGAACAGGGGAACGCCGAGAATGCGCGCGAAGGTGTTGAGTTGCTCGTGGGCGCCCACGCGAAAAGTGTCGGTGGTGATCAGCGCTAAGCGTTCACGGCCATGCTTGAGGGCGAAGCGAGCCGCGAGTTTGGCGATACTCGTCGTTTTTCCGACGCCTGTTGGGCCGACCAGCGCCACTACACCGCCACGATCGATTACCTCCTGATCGAGCGTGCGCAAGCGTGCGGTCGCTTGCCCGGCAAGCGCAGGCCAGTCGACGGTTTCATTGTTGGCAGCCGCTGCGCTCGCCAATTCTTGCACCAAGGGATCGCTCATGCCGACCCGATGCAGCGAGCGCAGGTACAGGCGCACGGTCTGTTGGCGATCCATCTGCGTAGCGCCGCTGCGCTGCTCCCCGCCACCGCCGCGAGCGCGTTCGGATCGCCGCCCGACGCCCGCCAGCACGCTGAGTAGTCCATTGCCCTTGGCGCCCGGTGAGGAGGGGAGGGAGTTTGAGAGTTCGACCTGATCCTCGCGCAGCGCGTCGAGGTCCGCTTCGTCGCCGGTGGCCTCGGCCTCCGGCGTGGGGTCTGGGTACTCCTCGATCTCAGCGTAGCGTTGACGGGTGATGGTCGGCCGTCGTGCGCTAGGCAACGGCGCCCGGGCGGCATCGCCCGTGGATCGTGGATAGGCCAATTGTTGCGCCGTCATCGCCTCTCCGAAGGACTCGGGGGTCTGCGTCGGCAACTCGTCTAGCTCCACCATATCGTTGCGCCCATCGAAGGCGGATACACCGACACGACTGCGCTCACCGGGCGGCTCCCAGTCGACCGTGTCGCTGGGTGGTTCGTTGTCTTCATCAAGCAGCGATAGTTCCACGCTGGCTTGCGGTCCCTCGCGCCACAGGGTCATGCTGACTGGACGCGGACCGTAGCCGTCGTCGAAGGCCTGCCCCACGCCGTCGCGCCCGCCGTGACGCACGGCGGCAGTCGGTGCGTCGGCGGGGGGCGGATCGCTCGGTAGGAGAATCTTCGTATCTTCCAAGGCAGGGGCCGGTCGCGGCGCCGCGCGCGGTGCAGCGCGCCGCTTCTTCTTCGCCGCGGCCCGGGCAGGCGTTGCCGCGGAGGCACTGGCCGTGCGCTTGCTTGCGCGTCGCGTGCCTTCGCTCGTGGTGCTCTGCCGTTTGCCAGAGCTACCAGCGGAATTGGCGGTTTTCCGTGTGGTGCTGCTCGTGCGCCGAGTTCGGCGGGCGGCCGTGCGGCTTCCGTCACTCGCCTCGCGCCGAGCGGGTGAGGCGGCGGTTGTTTCTTCGGCCTTCGCGGTGTCCTCGCTCGCCGAGTCCTGGCTAGTCTGCGTAGACGCCGTGCGACGGGCTGGCGATGGCAAGCGCAGGGACTTGCCGTCCGAGCGCCGGGCGGGAGTAGCCGAGTCGTCGGCGCGCTCGGCGGGCGGTGCCGCGGCGCCGTTGGCGACTGTGCTAGCGGCCTTGGCCTGCTCGGGGTTCGCCCCCAGGGCGTGGTCGATCAGGCGCGGGTCGTAGTCGACTGCTGCGATGATCTCGATGCCGCCGGGCACCTGCTGGTTGGAGAGAATCACCGCGTCAGGACCTTGCTCGTCCCGAACTAGGCGGATGGCGTGTTTCATATCGCGGGCGACAAATCGCTTGATGTGCATTTAGTCTTCTCAGGCTCCGACCGCGGCAACCATGCGCAGACGCTTGTCGTCAGGCACTTCGTTGACCGCCAGTACGTTCAGATTCGGTAGCTGGTGTCGCAACAGGCGCGATAGCCAACCCCTGATCGTTGGGCTCACCAGCACCACTGCCGGTTCACCTGCCATCTCTTGGCGCTGCGCGGATTCGGCGAGGCTACGGTGCAACCGTTCAGCGAGGTTGGGTTCGATACCCGCGCCTTGTCCGCTCTGTAGGTTCTCTTGCAACATGCGTTCCAGTTTTGGCTCTAAGGTGATGACGGGCAGTTCTTCTCGCATTCCATTGATGCGTTGAACGATGGAGCGCCCCATGGCCACGCGCACCATGGCCGCGAGAGCGGCGGGTTCTTGACTGCGCGGCGCGTGTTCCGCCATCGCTTCGGCGATTCGCTTTAGGTTGGTGATGGGAATGCGCTCGGCCAACAGCTCCTGCAGCGTGCGTACGAAGATGCCCATCGGCAGCGCCTTGGGCACCAGATCCTCCACCAGCTTGGGTGAGGTTTGGGAGAGACGATCGAGTAGGTGCTGGGCCTCGTCGTAGCCGAACAGCTCGTTGGCGTGCGTGTGCAGGATCTGCGTGAGGTGCGTGGCCACCACGGTGGCGGCATCCACCACCGAGTAACCTAGGGTCTGGGCCCGTTCGCGCTCCGAGGGCTCGATCCATACTGCGTCCAGGCCGAAGGCAGGCTCTTTAGTCTTCTGGCCGGGGATCGGCTTGACCGTATCGTTCGGCGCGATGGCAAGCTCCTTGTTGGGGAAGATCTCGCCCTCGCCGATCGGCACATCCATCAGCTTGATGCGGTAGGCGTTGGGGTTGAGCTCGAGGTTGTCGCGGATGTGCACCGGCTGCACGAGAAAGCCCAGCTCCTGGGTGAACTTCTTGCGCACGCCTTTGATCTTGTTCATGAGCTCGCCGCCCTGGCGCTTGTCCACCATCCCGATAAGGCGGAATCCCACTTCTAGCCCGAGCGCGTCCACGTCTGACACGTCATCCCAAGATAGCTCCGGGGGGCGTGGTGCCTCGGCGGGCGCTTCCTGCTCGGCAGCGGCGGCTTGCTCCGCCGCGCTCGGCTGCCTATTGAGCAGCCAAGCGCCGGTGCCGCAGGCGGCGGCCAGGCCCAGGAACACCACGTTCGGCATGCCGGGGATCAAGCCCAGCAAGCCGAGTACGCCCGCGGTGACCCCGAGCGTGCGGGAGTTGCCGAGCAGCTGCTTCACCACCTGTTCGCCCATGTCCTGGGAGCCGGACATGCGGGTGACGATGATGGCGACGGCCGTCGACAGGAGCAGCGAGGGAATCTGCGCCACGAGGCCATCGCCGATCGTGAGCAGGGTGTAGTTCTCGAGCGCTTGACCGAAGGGCATGCCGTGCTGGAGTGGCCCGATCGCAATGCCGCCGATAATGTTGATGAACAAGATGAGGATACCGGCGGTGGCGTCCCCGCGAACGAACTTGCTAGCACCGTCCATGGAGCCGTAGAAATCGGCCTCCTGGCGAATCTCCTCGCGGCGCTGTCGAGCCTCGTCTTGGGACACGAGCCCGGCGTTCAGGTCGGCATCGATGGCCA
Source organism: Pseudomonadota bacterium (assembly GCA_039193195.1). Classification (NCBI taxonomy): domain Bacteria; kingdom Pseudomonadati; phylum Pseudomonadota; species Pseudomonadota bacterium. The sequence continues at coordinate 117,321 of JBCCWS010000013.1, read as the reverse complement.
TCTGACGGCCCGGCATGGCGTCCAAGGTGAAGCGTGCGCTCACCTCGGATATACGCCCAGCACCTTTGGTCACCACGATGAAGTTGATGATCACTAGGATCGAGAAGACCACCAGCCCGACGGCGAAGTTGCCGCCTACCACGAAGTCGCCGAAGGCTTCGATCACCCGGCCAGCCGCGCCGGTCCCGTTGTGGCCGTTCAAGAGCACTACGCGGGTGGAGGCGACGTTGAGCGCCAGACGCAACAAGGTGGCGATGAGCAGCACCGTCGGGAACACGCCAAGATCCAGAGGACGGTTGGCGTAGATCACGGCCAGGACGATCACCAAGGAGAGGGTGATGTTAAAGGTGAACAGCAGATCCAGCGCCAGCGGCGGCAGTGGCAGCACCATCATGCTCAGCATCAGCAGCAGCAGGATGGGTACGCCGGCGCCCTGGCGCAGTTGGCGGGCGATACGCTCGAGCAGTTCCATCAGCGTTCATCCTCCGGAGGTGGCTCAGGATCGGTGATGCCCGACGGCATCTCGATGTCAGGCATGTCGGGCATAGGAATCTCATAGCGCCGCGCACGGCGAAGGGCGTAGATGTAGGACAGCACCTGGGCCACGGCCTGGTAGAGCACGCGCGGGATTTCCTCCCCTATCTCCGTGTGGCGATTGAGCGCGCGGGCGAGAGGAGGCGCCTCGAATAGGGGAACCCTGTGCTCGAGGGCAAGCTCGCGAATGCGAGCGGCAACCAGGTCCGTGCCCTTGGCGACCACGCGCGGAGCGCTCATGTCGTCTTCGTAACGCAACGCGACGGCGACGTGAGTTGGGTTGGTGACCACCACGTCGGCGTGGGGCACCTCTTCCATCATTCGGCCGCGTGCTAGTTGCTGCTGCAGCTGTCGAATGCGCGACTTCACTTCGGGACGCCCGTCCGTCTCCTTCATTTCATCACGCACTTCCTTCAGCGTCATCTTCAGCTTTCGCGTGAAATCCCAGAGCTGGAACGGCACGTCGACTGCCGCGATCAAGGCGAGGCTCGCGCTCAGCAGCAGGAGCGAGAGTATGCACAGCCAAATCGCGTCGCCCAGCGCCACGTTGACAGGCCGCAGGCTGAGGCCCACCAGTTGGGGCGCTAGCTGATTCAGCAGCAGCAGGGCCACCGTGCCCACGAGGAGAAACTTCGCCATCGCCTTCATGAGCTCGACAAAGTTCTTCGGCGCGAACAGGCGCTTGAAACCCTTGATCGGATCCAGCTTCTCGAGCTTGGGCTCAAGGGCCTTGGTGGTGAAGTTCCACCCGCCTAGCATGATCGGCCCGACGAAGGCGGCGAAGGTGCAGAGCAGAAGGAATGGCGTCAGCGCCAGCAATCCGCGGGTGAAGTTGTTCTGGAGCGATCGCATCAGATAGGTAGGGTCGCCCAGCTGCGCGGCTCTTGGAGAGAATTGCTCGCGAAAGATGTCGAGGATGGTCTCCTGCAATCCGCCGCCGAAGAGCATCAAGCCCGTCGCTCCCGCCATCGTGACGAGCATGGTGGAAAGCTCGCGCGAGCGCGGCACGTTGCCCTTTTCCCGCGCCTCTCGGAGGCGTTTTGGGGTTGGGTCTTCGGTTTTCTCCTGTCCGTCCTGATTCTCAGCCATGACGGGTGACCGCTAGGGACGCAGGATGTCCGTAAGGAGTCCGAAGGACACCTCGAGCAGGTGAATCAGCGCCCCCTGGGTGGAAGGCAAGGCGACCAAGATGATCGCGAAGCCCATGACCAAACTCACGGGAAAGCCGATCGCGAACATGTTCAAGGACGGCGCCGCGCGGGAGATCACGCCAAAGGCGATGTTTACGATGAGCAGGGCGCACACGGCGGGCAGGGCGATCTGCAGGGCGCCGCCGAACATGGTGCTGGCAAAGCCGATCAGCTCCCACAGCAACGCCTGCCCAGACTGCAGGTTCTCCGGCACCGCCACGGGCATCGCCAGAAAGCTCTGGGCGAGCACTTCCAGCAGCATCAGGTGGCCGTTGATAGCGAGATAGGTGAGCGTGGCGAGGATTAGGTAGAACTGGCTCAACACCGGTACGGACACGCCCCGCTCGGGATCCAAGAAAGTGGCGAAGCCAAGGCCCATGGACATGGCTGCCGTTTCTCCCGCCACCACCATGGCATCGAACACGAGTTGCACCACGAAGCCGAGCAGCATGCCTATGAGTAGCTGCTGCCCCGTGAGCAGAAATCCCGCGGGACTCATCAAGGGCACGTCCGGCATGGGCGGAAGCGCCGGAGCGATGAGCATGGTCAAGCTCACCACGAGCAGCAGCTTTACGCGCGGCGGTATGCTCCGGCTGTTGAATAGGGGCGCCACCGCCACCAGCCCACCGATCCGCACGAACGGCCAGAAGTAAGCGTTGACTAACGCGAGCAGGACCTCTTCGCTGAAGAACATTCACGCGACGCCAAGGCCAGCACGGGGATAGCGCATCAGGTGAGTCCCAGGTAACGCGGGATGTTCAGAAACAGGCGCCGGGTGAAGTCCACGATCACGTGCAGCATCCAGGGTCCGGCGATCAGGATGGTGATGCCGAGGACGATCAGCTTGGGGATGAACGACAGGGTCATCTCCTGGATCTGCGTGGCCGCCTGGAACATGCCGATCAGCAGGCCCGCGGCGAGGGCCGAGAGCAGCATCGGTGCGGCCAGCATGGCGGTGGTCTGCAGGGCGCGTTGGGCGACGGCGATGACGGTTTCCGGATCCATTCGCTACACCACGAAACTGATGGCGAGGGTTTCGACCAGCAAGGTCCAGCCGTCGACGAGTACGAACAACATGATTTTGAAGGGCAAGGAGATGAGCATAGGCGAGAGCATCATCATGCCCATGGACATGAGCACGCTGGAGACCACCAGATCGATCACCAGGAACGGGATGAACACGAGGAAGCCGATCTGGAAGGCCGTCTTCAGCTCACTGGTCACGAAGGCGGGGACCAGCATGCGCAGGGGCACATCCTGCGGGGTGGCGAACTGGGTGACCCCGCCGATGCGGGCGAAGGTGGCCAGGTCTGTCTCACGCGTCTGGCTGAGCATGAAGTCTCGTAGGGGCGCCAGGGCGGCGGGCAGCGCCTGTTGAATAGCCATGCTGCCCTCTAGGTAGGGGCCGATGCCCGTGCGCCATGCGGTGTCCGCCACCGGCGCCATGATGAACAGGGTTAGGAACAGGGCCAAGCCCAGGAGCACCTGGTTCGGCGGCGACTGCGCAGTGCCGAGGGCCTGGCGCAGGATGGCCAAGACGATGATGATGCGCGTGAACGAGGTCATACTGAGCACCACTGCGGGCAGCAGCGTCAGCAGCGTCATCAAGACCAAAACCTGGATGGTCAGCGAGTAGGTCTGCTCGCCATCGGCGCCACCCACGGTGAGGGCCGGCAGGCCGGGCGCCTCCTGGGCACTCAGTGCACTCGCGAAGAGCACGAGTGCAAGGCCAAGGAGGGCTGCCAGTCGCTGTCGTCGTTGCGTCGGTAGCATCGAGAAGGCTTACCTTTTTAATAGGCTTGCGAAGGGGGTGGCTGCGATCGGTGGTGCCGGCTCGTCTGAATCCTCCATCGCCTCGCCGCTCTGCGCCGTGTCTGGGTCAAGTACATGCAGGGTTTGCACGCGCCCTGGGGCCAGGCCGAGCACGAGCTGTGTGGAGCCCACCTGCACCAGGGCGACGCGTTCGCGGGCGCCCACGGGCAGCACGTCGAGCACTCTCATGGCTCGGCCGCTGCGTTTCGGTTGCAGTCGATGGAGCCGTCGCGACAGCCAGCCGAGGGCGACGATTACCAACAGAACCACGGCGAGACTGGCAAGCAGTTGCGCCGAGCTGCCTGGTGTCAGCAGATCCTCGCCCCCCAGGGCCGGCACGGGCGTGGCCGACTCGATGCCTGTGCTGGCGAAGAGCGGTGTCGACGCCGGCTCCTTCGTCGTCTCCGCCTCTACGTGTACGGCGCCGTCGACTACCGGCCCCTCTTCGCTGTTGCTGTCGCTTCCCTGCGTCATGATCAGCTCAGGCGTCGGATTCGCTCGCCCGCGCTCACCACGTCCGTGAGGCGGATACCAAAGCGTTCGTTGACCATCACTGGCTCCCCTTGAGCGACCAGGGTGTCATTGACCAGCAAGGACATGGGTTGGGTGACGAGCTGATCAAGTTCCACTACTGACCCGCGGTTGAGCTTCAACAGCTCGCGTAGGCTCAAGCGGGTGCGACCGACCTCTACCGTGAGGGTCACGGGCACGTCCAGGATCATCTCCAGCTTGAGATCTCCCGGTCCGTTGCGGTCCCCCTGGTCGCGTAGCTCTTCAAAGGCAGCGGGCTCGCCAGCAAACTCATCTTCTTCATCTTCGAGGACCTCGTCCGCGGTGCGGGCCTCCTCGTCCTCCGCGCCCGCCGCGGCGTCGTTTTCTGCGCGCGTCTCGTCCTCGTCGTCCTCGGGCAGATCTTCGGGGGCTGTCGATTCGTTCATCGCTCCAACGCTCTCCTGGTGGTCTTCGGTAGGGCCGTGCGGTCGGCGACCGCGGAGAGCATCATTGCCTTACGCTCTCGTGAGGTGCCGATACGGCCGATGAACAGCGGTTGTTCGCCTAAGACGGCGGTGACAGTCTGGTCGAATTCGATCTCCATCACGTCGCCGCTCTGCATGTCGATCATATCGCGGAAGCTAGCAGGGACGTTGGCTAGGGAGATTTGCACGTCGAGCTCCACGTCGAGAAGGCTCTCACGGAGAACTTCGCGCCACTGCTCGACGTGGTCGTCAGGACGGTATTCGGTGCCCGTCAGCCGCGCCTCGATGGGTTGCATCGTGGCGTGGGGGATGACGATGTTGATGGTCGCTTTCTGACTCGCGAACTCCACCTCGAAGCGAGAGGCGAGGAGCATCGTGGAGGAGGGCATCATCTCCAGGTAGCGCGCGTCGAACTCGAGGGTCTCCACGCTGACTTCGATCGGTTCCACTTCCTCCCAGGTCTTGCTGAGGTCGTGGAGGATCACCTCCTGGCAAGTCTGTAGCAGCAGCCGCTCGCTGCGCGTGAAGGCGCGTTGCTGGGACAGAACGGGCGGGCGACAGGGACCACCGAAGCGAGAGTCGACGCCCAAGTAGAGGAAGGCGGTGTCCATGACCAGCAGTGCCTTCCCCGGCAGGGGAGGGAGATCGAGAACATGAATCGCGCTCGGCACGCTCAGGCCCGAGGTGTAGTCGAGGTAAGACTCGCGGTAGAGGCCGGCGAAGCGCACGGAGCCCAGCTGGGAAAAGACGGTTTTGAGGGAACTTGACAGTCGCGTTGCCAGGCGCTCGTTGATGCGTTCGAGTACCGGCCACTGGCCGGTGACCAAGTGATCGTAGGCCGCAAAGTCGAGGGGTACGACTTCGCCGCGCGGGCGCATGCCCGTGTCCGTGGATACGGAGCCGTCCTCGATCCCCTCGAGCAGCGCCTCAGTTTCCTGCTCCGTGAGCAAGTCGTTCATCTCCCGACGACCCTACTGCGCGACGAAGCTGGTGAAGTACGCCTCTTCCACGGTCATGCCGCTGACGTACGGTTCGAGAACGGCCTGCACTTCCTCGAGCACCTTCATTCGCAGCATCTCCTTGGCATCGCGGGTGTTCACGTCATCGCCGGCATGGGCGGAGAACATCAGCAGCAGGTTGTTGCGGATTGCTGCCTTGTGCGTATCCAGCGCGTCGATCACCTTCTGATCGCGTGCCATTAGCTCGATCGAGACTTGCAGGAAGTCGGCGTCGGCGCCCTCGAGGTTGGCGATCAGCGGTGGGTTCAGGGCGTGGTAGATCGGTGGGCCTTCTGCCTCCTGCGCTGGGGCGCTGTCGCCCATGGGAAGATCTATCTTCGGCGGGAAGACGATCGTGGTCACGATGTTGCTGACCGTGACGAGGGCGAAGATGCCCACCCCGGCAATCAGCATGTCCATCATCTTGTTAGGGGGCTTCGGGGTGTCTTCAGCAGCTTCTTCGTTTGCCATGGGTCCTGCCAAGGTATGAGTGAATGCTCAGCTGCTGACACAGCAACATCCGTGCCACGCGCGTAATGCGTGGCTTTTGGCAGGATTGTGGCGCGCTTCGCAGTGGGCGGTGGCGGCGCGCTGGCGCATCGGTGTGACGCAGTTCACGCGGTGCCGGAAACCTGGCGCCCGGGAGTGGGTTGAAGCGTACGTCTAGGGGGCGGGCGAGTTGAGACGTAGGCGGATAGGGCCGCGAAAGCGACTAGGGTCGACGGCACGCCCGCCCTGCAGGATTTCGATCTCGCCGCGATGGGCGAGGCGTCGGGCTGCCTGTCGTACGGGCTCCATCTGCGCGCGCCAGGCGTCTTCGGGGTAGCGCTGGCGGGCGACCTCACTCGGGCAACAGCTGGCGCCGGCGCGGCGGGAGCTTAGGAGCTCGAGGATGGCGCGCTCCAGAGCCTCTCTTTCACCGGCCTTGCCCTGTGACCGACACGCGGCCGAGCAGTAACGGACCTGCTCCCAGGTCTTCGCCCACTTGCGACGCCAGGAGAAAGGCCGTCCGCACGTGGCGCAGATCTTATCCTGTGGTGTTGCGGCCACGGCAAGTTCGCATTCAGGTAGCTGGCGATACTGGGTGCGCCACCAACATGTAGTTGATGACCAGCGACTCGGTCAGGCTGAACTTGCGCGTGAGTGGGTTCACGCGTACCCCCTTGCGCTCGGTAATCGCGTGGCCGTTCTCCGTGAGCATGCGCTGGAGTTCGTGAGGGGTTGGGAACTTGCGCCAATCGTGGGTGCCGCGAGGCAGCCATCGCAAGACGTATTCCGCGCCGACGATGGCGCTGAGAAAGGAGATGGGGTTGCGGTTGATCGTTGAGACAAACATCAATCCGTCGGCCCTGACCAGCGAGCAGCAGTGCGCCATGAAAGTGGGCAGGTCCACCACGTGCTCCACCACCTCCATGTTTAGCACCACGTCGTAGGGCGCCGCCGCGCGGGCCGTGAGCGCTTCGACGGAGCCGTGTTCGTAGCGGAGATTCGCGTCGAGTTCGGCTGGCCGGTGGCGCTCGGCGATTTGCACGTTGCGCTCCACCACATCCACCCCGTGGACCTCGGCGCCAAGACGCGCCATCGCTTCGCTCAGTAGCCCCCCGCCGCAGCCGATGTCGAGCATGCGCACGCCGGCGAGGGGCGCGGCTGAGTCGGTCGGCGAGCTGTCTCCCCGGTGCGCCGACACCACGTCGCGGATGTAGTTCGTGCGCACGGTATTCAACTTATGCAAAGGCCAAAACGGGCCAGTCGGGTCCCACCAGGTATCGGCCAGTTGCTCGAATTTGGCCATCTCTTGAGGGTCGGCGCTCGCTGCCATCGCTCGGATCTCCCGTCGTCGGTGCCGGCCCAAGGTGGCCGCGTTGGGGCCGGTCTGGCAGACAAAAAGAAGGCGCCGCGGCGTGTTCACCGGGGCGCCCTAATATTGTTACCGCCATAAAAAGCTATAACGCTAAGGAGTCACGACTACGACACGAGGCCGTTAGTCGAGTGGTAAGATACCTCGACAATAGCTAGACATCAACCCAATAATTTTGTCGCCGCATGCGACAAAACCTGAACATGCCTAACGAGGGCCCATCTCCTAGGATGTCCACTAGACGCTCCCCACGCCGAGGGAAACCGCCGCCGCTGACGCGATGAGCAGGGTGGAGACGAGTGCCGTGAGGCGTAACCGAAGGCTCAGGTAGTGGGTCGGTAAGCGGGTGCTGATTCGCTCGAATGTGTGCCAGATGATGAAGCTCAGCCCGAGAAACGCGAGGCTTGCGGTGGCGCCGGTTTGGGCGTGCAGCATCAGGGCAGCCCAGCCCACAAGGGAGGGGATCACGCTCGCGACGAGCCCTCGCGGTGCGGATGGATCTCGGCCCAGGGAGTACCCCCAGTGGACCGCACCCACAAAGCTGAAGATGACCGCTCCATAGGCGACCAGTGCCAGTCTGGCGAGGCCTTGCTGGGGGCCGAGGAAACTAGCGGCTGCGCAGGCGAAGAAGGGAATCAGCCCGGCGTAGCCAAGTACGGCAGTGCGCGTGCGCAGGGCCTTGTCGAGCGGTGCCGTCGAAGGGGGCGTGGCGTCGCCCTGCGCGGCTTTCTCGGCCGGCTCAGCTGGGAGCGCGCTCGCAGGCACGGGAATGGTTGGCGGCTCGTCGCTTGCGTCAGGGGGGGAGGCTGGCGACGCCACGGCTAGCGATGACGGGGCGAATGAGGGCGATTGCGCCTCGCTGGCCTCTCCGCCTGCCTCTGCGGGAGCGCTGTCGCGCCGATCCGCGATGTAGCGAGCTAGCTCGGGCTCGCCGCCGACGATCTGACCGTCGACGTAGATCAACGGCAAGGTCGCGTGTCCGCTGGATTGCTTCAGCTCACGGTAGCGCTTGCGTTCCTCCTGACTCGCCATCCCCATTACCTCCACCTCGAACGGCAGTTCAGCCCGTCGAAGGCGGGCCTCAACGGTTCGAATGTCGGTGATTGCGGAGCGGTAGATCACCACCTTGGGCAAGGTGGTGAGGGAATCCTCTTCAGTCATAAAACATGTTGCAAAACAGCGAAAACGCAGGACATCCAGTGCCCTTGAAGCCTACGAGGCTATGTCGATAATGTCCACGATCAAAGTTAGACGTTTGCGAGAAATTCATGAGTGACGGCTCCCCTCCTTCGCCCCCACACCAAGAGCATGACAATGCGGAGGACGGGCAAGTCGGCGCAGCGGCGAACGCCGGTGAAGAACGTCGCGGTTACGGCATCGGTACGGTTTCTCGTTTGACCGGAATCTCCACCCATACGCTGCGCGTGTGGGAGCGTCGTTACGGCGCCGTGGATGCAGAGCGCTCCGACAGCGGGCGTCGCCTGTATTCGCGGCCCGATATCGAACGCCTGACCGTCATGAAACACCTCGTGGACCGGGGTGAGCCAATCGGACACGTTGCGCGCCTGAGCCACACGGAGCTGCAAGAACGCCTAGCCGCCTACGAGCAGCACGTGGCCAAGCGCGAGCAGCTTTCGAGCGCACCCACGCGCACCGCCCTGATGGGCGAGACGTTCCGCCTAATGGGCCTATCGGATCTTATCGGTCTCAACGTGGTCAGCCGGGAGGCAGATCTCGGCGCGTTTCGGGCGGATGTGAAGCGCCTGCGTCCGGAAGCGCTGGTGATCGAACAGCCGACGATCGACCAGGACACGCGGGTCATGCTCAGCGACCTGCGTCGCCTGTCGGGCGCCACGCGGGTCGTGCTCGTGTACAACTTCGCGCGCACCACAGATCTTCAAGCGCTCACCGACGAGTGGACGGTGCTGATGAGGGCGCCGGTCACCGGGGCGGATCTTGCTCGAGCCTTGCGTGATGCTGGGGGTACGCCGTCGCCGAGTCCTGCCGCGCCGCCCGCTCCAGCATCCGCGCACTATCCGGGCGACACGTCCAACGAGATCCCGGCTCGCCTGTATACGCGGGAGCAGCTGTCGCGCATGGCTACCCAATCCACGACAGTGGAGTGCGAGTGTCCGAAGCACCTGGTGGATTTGGTGGTTAGTCTGACGGCCTTCGAGTCTTACAGCGCGAGCTGTGAGAGTCGCAACCCGGCCGATGCCGCTTTGCATGCCTACCTGCATGAGACGACGGCACGTTCACGGGAGTTGATCGAGCAGGCCCTCCAGCGTGTGGTGATCGCCGAGGGGATCGATGTGGACGGCAGTGGCTCGTAGGACCTGGGAGAGGGGGCGCCCCTAGGCGTTAGGGCGCAGTCTAGTAAGGCGTGGAGAACGTGGCGTAGATCGCCAATACGCTAGCGCCGATCAGCCAGAGTGTGCTCAGTATTTTGCCGCCCTGCATGGTGCTCTCCTTCTCTTGGTAGGGGTGTTAGGGGCGCACGCGGCGCCGACATCCCTACTAGCGGCGCCACCGCGCCGTCTCCCTCACGAAACTTCACATTTTGCCTCAGGCGTAGAGATCCAGCTGCCCCCGATTCGCGCGGTCAGTCAGCGAGCCGTCCAGGGTCAAGTCCACCGAGCGGGCGACCGTGCTGTCCTCGCCCTGCGCGCTGCGCAGGGACGGCCGTGGTGAGGTGCCTCGATCGTGGCTCTGAGCGCTCTGCTCGCCACCCGCGCTGTGTTGGCCAACGTTTGCGTCTGCCAGCTGCAGACCGCTTTGCGCCATCATCTCACGCAGGCGAGGCAGCGCCTGTTCAACCGCCTCGCGGGTAGCGGCGTGCTGGGCACCAAAGCTAGCGCTTACCTCTTCCCCGCGTATGTTGAGCGTGATCTCTAGCGGTCCGAGTTCGGCTGGATTCAAGCGCAGCTCAGCGCGTCCGATGCGTGCGTCGGTCAACCACTGAAGGCGTCCCCCCAGCTCTTCCCGCCAGGCTTGGCTTCCAAGCGGTTGCGATAGCTCGAAGCTCGTCGGATTGCTGGATGCGGCGGCGCTGGCCTCCAAAGTGAACACCGCGTTGGGCGCGGTCGCTGCCGGGACAGCGTTGGTCGTCGTGACGGAGGTGGCGGCGTTGGCGAAGTTCGCTTGGGAGTGCAGCGCTTGGTTGCTTGGGCTCTCCGCTCCCAACCCCGTGGCAGCCGCAGCGCCGAGGACGGATCGCTCCCCGAGCATCGGTCTTAAGCCATCGAGAATCGTAGGCGTACCCTCGCCGTTGCGCGAAACCATCAACCCTCGCTGGTTCGCGCGCACACCAAAGCCCCGCGCGCGCCGTGCGCTGTCAAAGGCGTCGCTGCGCGTGGCAGTGGTGGTGGTATCGCCCCGGAGGATGCTGACCCCACGAAGGGCGGCGTTGCTCGTGCCAGGTGGGGCGGCAGCGCCTGTCGTCTGCGCGGTGCCTGCCGTGGGCGGCGCCGGCCGCGCTCGACTCCCATCGCTCGGCGTTTCCTTCTCCGTCGCAGGTGCAACCTCAGGCGAAGCTGGCTGATTGAATGCCAAGGGGCTGCCGGGGCCAACGCTTGCCGCTGCCGACGGCAACGCTTGGCCGCCTTGCCCTGCCGGTTCGCCCAGCGATGACAGCCCATCCGGGCTCTCGGCCGCTGCTTGGTCGGCCTCGTACTCGGCGTCGATGTCCGTATGCTCGGAGGCAAGCTCCTCTCCTGAGCGATCGCCTTTGCCCTGTGTATCAGGACTTTCCTGCGCAACCAGGTCACGGAATGAAGTGCCCTCGGTGGCGTTTGCGACGGCCGACGCCGAGCCGTCGATGGTCTCTGGCCCAGAGAGTTGTGCAGGCGCGGCGGTGAGTGGAGCTAGGATCGATGGGGTCACGTGTCGGTTCCGTTTGCAGCAGGTCCCTACAGTTAAGCAAACGCCGTGCCAACCTCAGGTCGACGATTTGCGAGCGGCGGCCACGCACGCGAGTTCGTCTAACAGTTCCTGCTCGTGGGCTTCGTGGCGCCTGTGCGCGAGGCTCTGCGCGCGCTCCAACACCAGCTGCAGGCTATCGGCCCTCGTCGTTGCCGCTTGCAGCGACTGGCGAAGTTCGGTGGCGGCCGCTCGTGTTTCGGCGAGCTCTATGCGCTGCTGCTCGATGGCCTGGTCCAAGCGCTCTAAGAAGTGCTCGAAGTCCCGTAGGGCGGCCATCGAGCGGGCGCCGACCTGTGCCCGCACGTGGCCTTGGTCGTAGGTATCGCGGAAGGTGCGCAGCTGAGCGAGCATCTGGGTACGCGAGTGCACCTGCCGCTGGGCTTGCGCCAGGGCCATTTCGGCCTGCATTCGCTGATGCTCGGCGAGATCGGCGACCGGCTCCAGCCGTTGCTTGGCGCGTGCCACGGGGACTTGCGGTCAACTGCGTATCAGGCGCTGGTAGCGGCGCTGACCGCACGCAGGGCTGGGGCGCCACCGCCACCGCCGCCGCCCGCCTCCGCAGAGGTGGCGCGGGCGGGTGCGGGTGCGGCCTCGAGGGCGCCCATCAGGGCCACCAAGTCGGCCTTTGCGCTCCCGAAGTCGACCGGTTCGCTCAGCTCTTGGGCGAGGAAGCGGCGCATCTGCGGCCACGCGGCAATCGCCTTGTCGAGCTCGGGGTCCGTGCCGGGCGCGTAGGCCCCGACGCGGATCAGATCCTCGTTGCGCCGGTAGATCGCGTAGAGCTCGCGGAAGCGCCGAACCAGACGCAGCTGCTCAGCATCGCCGATATCGCTCATGCAACGACTGATCGAGGATTCGATGTCTATCGCGGGGTATAGACCCGAATCGGCAAGCTCGCGACTGAGCACGATGTGGCCATCGAGGATTGCCCGCGCACTGTCGACGATTGGGTCGTTGTGATCGTCACCTTCAGCCAGCACCGTATAGATGGCGGTTAGCGAGCCGTTTGGATGCCTGCCGTTTCCGCTGCGTTCTACGAGCTGAGGTAAGCGGGCGAAGACCGACGGGGGATAGCCCTTGGTGGCGGGCGGCTCGCCCACGGCCAGGGCGATCTCACGCTGAGCCTGAGCGAAACGGGTGAGCGAGTCCATCAGCAATAACACGCGTTTGCCCTGATCACGAAAGTGCTCGGCGATGGCAGTCGCAAGCCACGCGCCGTGCATGCGCATAAGGGGCGAGTGGTCCGCCGGGGTGGCGACCACCACGGCGCGGGCGAGTGCCTGTTCCCCGAGGATGTCCTCGACGAACTCGCGCACTTCACGCCCTCGTTCGCCGATCAGACCGACGACGATGACATCTGCGGAGGTAAAGCGGGTCATCATGCCGAGCAGTCGGCTCTTGCCGACGCCGCTGCCTGCGAACAGCCCGATGCGTTGGCCGCGCCCGATCGTCAGGAGGGCGTTGATCGAACGCACCCCCACGCACAAGGGCTCGCGGATAGGCTGGCGCTCGAGGGGGTTGATGGGTTCACTGTGCGCGGCGCGCGTTTCGGCGGCGTTGATAGGCCCCAGATCGTCCAGGGGGCGGCCAGCGCCGTCGAGGACACGGCCAAGGAGCTGCTCGCCTACGGAGATACGGTAGGCCTCAGGCAAGGGAATTACGCGAGCGCCGGGGCCGATGCCGTGCATGTGGCCGGTGGGCATGAGGTAGAGGCTGTCACGGGCGAAGCCCACCACCTCCGCCTCGATCTGCGCTCCGCTCGGCGCCACGATACTGCATCGCCCACCCACTTGCGCTTGGCAGCCGGCGGCCTCCAACGTGAGGCCCACCATGCGGTAGAGCACGCCCTCAACAACCGGTGCGGGAGTGCACTCCACTCTTTTTCGGGCCTCGCGCAGGCGGCGCATGAGCGCCGTCGACATGCTAGGGGGCTTAGGTAAGGTGTTAGGTGGGAGCTTCTTCACGTGGCGTTGGTGGTGCCGTCGGCGCGTTCCTTGCGAGCGGCCTCCGCGCTGCGTTGCTCGCCGAAGACTCGGCTCACGAGCGCGCCGATTCTCGAGTCTAGGGTGGCGTCGATCAGCGAGTCGTCGCCTTTCACTCGGCAGCCGCCACGGGCGATCAGTGGATCCTCCACAATGCTCCAGAGCTTGGTTCCCTGCTGGCGATCCTGCAGGCGATCGCGCACGAGCGCAGCATCTTCAGGGTGCAGCTCTACGCGGACCTCGCGGTGCGCCACGGGCAGTTGTCCCAAGGCGTCGCGTACGGTGCCGACAATCTCGTCTGGCGAGGTTTTCAGTTCTCGGCGGATGATCTGCCGCGCCATCGCCACGACCAGAGCCAGTATCTCCTTTTCCACCGAGGCGGTGACCTCCGCCAGCGGCTGTCCCAAGGCGTCGAGGAACGCCTCCAAGCGCAGCGCCTCGCGGCGGTGGGCCGCCAGTAGGTCCTTGCGCACTTCACGGGAGCCTTCGGCACGACCCTCTTCCAAGCCCTGGGCGAAAGCCTCTTCGTGGGCTTGCTTCTGCAGGGCCTCGAGCTCGCGGGCCGTGGGCAGGTGGGCGATGGCCGAGGCGGTGACCGCTTCGCTGACTGGCGGGGCCTGCCAGGGGACGGCCTCGTTGCTCTGCTCGGGGCTGAGTTTCTTGGCAGCCTTGCTAGACAAAGTCATCGCCTCCTGAGCCGATTAGGATCTGCCCTTCGTCGGCGAGGCGTTTGGCGACGTCGAGGATAGCCTTCTGCGCCTCCTCTACGTCGGTCAGGCGCACCGGACCCTGGGTCGAGAGGTCATCGCGGAGCATGTCTCCGGCGCGCTGGGACATGTTCTCGAAGATCAGGTCCTGGATCTCCTGGTCCGCACCCTTGAGGGCGATGATCAGCTGTTCGTTGGTGATCTCGCGCAGCAGCGTCTGCATTCCACGGCCCTGTATACGCAGGAGCGTCTCGAAGGAGAACATCTGCTCCTCGACCTCCGTGGCCATGCTATCGTCCGCCTCGCGCAGGTACTCGATGATCTCCGTGCTGATGTCCGTGCCCAGCACGTTTAGGATGTTGGCGGCGACCTTGACGCCTGCCACGCTCGCTTTCAGGTCGTGCTTCTGCTCGCTGCTGCGCGCGTTGACGATGGTCTCTAGCTCGTTGAGCACAGACTCACCCACCTCTTCGAGTGTGGCGATGCGAAGGATGACTTCCTTGCGAAGCTCCGTGGGCATATGGGCCATGATATCCGTGGCCTGACCCTGGTCGAGGTGGGCGAGGACGATCGCCATGATCTGAGGATGCTCCTCCAGGATCATCTCGCGGATCTCGCGCGTGTCCATCCAACGCAGGGCGTCAAGGCCCCGACTTTGGCCTTCGTCGAGTACGCGGTTAACCAGGCCGCGGGCGTTCGACTCGCCCACCGCCTGGGTGATCAGGCGAGTGATGTACTCGCGCGTACTTGGGGCGATGCGCGCCTGGCGGTCGACTTCGTCCGAGAAGGCCTCGACGACGGTACCCAAGTTGTCACGCGAGACCTGCTCCATGCGCGCCATGGCGGAGGCGATTTTCTCCACCGCCGGAGGCGCCATCTTGCGAAGGATCGCAGCCGCGTCGCTCTCTTCGAGGGACATCAGCAGGATTGCGGCTCTTTCGCTACCGTCGAGTTCCATGCGCTGGACTTATCCGTCAACCCACGCCTCGACGATCTTCGCCGTGCGGTCCGGATGCTTGGAGGCAAATTCTCGCGCTTCAGTGATCTGCGCCTGGTGATCGATGCGCGCTTGGGGCGCCGGGTCGTCCGCATCAGCGCCTTCAGCAGCGATCGCTGCTTGCCCGTAGGCACCGCCGGCAGCCACCGCCACCCGCGGCGGCGCGGTCATGAGCTTGCTGATCATCGGGCGAATCGTGGTGAAGAACAGGGCCACCACGAACAGCGCGCCGAGAGCTTGTCGGGCGAGGTCGATGACCAGCGGCGACTGCCACCATGGTGTGGGTACGGGTTCCTCGTAGGTCATGGGCTTGAAGGGCAGCTCCTGAATCGTCAGGGCATCACCGCGGGCCTCGTCAAAGGTGACGGCGTTGCGAATCAGGGACTCGATCTTGGCGATCTCCTCGGGGCTGAACCTGGCCGCATCGGCGGGCGCCGCAGCGTCGCCGTCCTGCGCCGTGTCGCTCGCGGTGTTCTCGCTCTCGGGCGCCGGGCGTGGGGCGAGCTGGTTGAGCATCACCGAGATGGTGAGACGCTTTAGCGTGCCCATCGGCTGCTTGATTACCTCGAAGACCTCACCAGGTTCGCGATTGGTGGTGACGCTACGGGAGGCGACGCCGCGCCCTGCGTTGGCTGCGGCCAGGTCCGCGCCGACGTCCGCATCGCCGTCGTCCTCCACTTCGCTATTGGTGGGGATAGGCGAGTTGGTGAGTCCTCCCGGGATGCCTGTCGGTTGAGGTTGTCCGTTGGGGGACTCGGTGAACTGCTCGCGCGTGCCCACCACGACCGCTTCCGTCGGGCGACGCTCCGTACGATCGATGCGCGTGAAGTCGATCTCCGAGGACACGGTCACCGTGTAGTGCTCAGGCCCCAGCGTGCGGCTGAGGATCTCACGGATATGGTCTTCCTTCTCGCTCTCGAGAGCGCGCTGGAATCGCATCTGCTTGTTGCTCATGTCCATCGCCGCCTCGCCGTTGACCTGATCGGAGATCATGCGACCGTTCGCCACCACGGTGACGTTCTCAGGCATCAGCAGGGGCACGGCGTTGGCCACGAGGTACACGATGGAGCGGGCGAGCTCACGGTCGGCTTGGCGATCCGGCGATAGGCCTACGTTGACCGCCGCCGTCGTGTCGACCCGGGGGCGCACGAACACGCTGGCGTCCGGGGTGGAGATATGTACCACGGCGTTGTTGACGCCGCGAAGGTTGTTGAGTGTGCGCGCGAGCTCCACCTCGCGATGGCAGTTGAGTGCCTGGTCCTCGACGTTGATCGAGGGACCCATGGACCCGCTGCCGGGAATCGCCTCGCAGTCGCGATGGCCCGCGGTCAGCACAGATCCTTCGATCAACATGTTCTTGGCGCGGGCGTAGTCGTCGACCGGTACCGTAAGGCGGTCGCCCTCATCGGCGACGTCGATACCGGCGGTCTTCAGCATTTGCTGAGCTTCGCTCATGTTCTGCATCGGCGGCAGCGCCGTGTGCATGGGGCGCTGCATCCAGAGCACGGCGGTCACGCCGAGGGCAACGCTGGCCGCTACCGCCAGCAGCATGATCGCCTGGCGCAGACCGGGAACACTGTCGATCCCTTGGAGCAGCTGAGGCAATTGGTTGTCGTCGGCTTTGCTCGCCATGGTGTCCTAACTGGTAAGGCCGCTGCGGGTTAGGCGCCCGCGCGGCAGCGTAAAGGGGGATGGCGCCTAGGGAGAGTCATGGGCGCCGACTAGAGCGGCATGTTCATGATCTCTTGGTACGCATCCACGAGCTTGTTACGCACCTCGGTCATGGCCTTGAAGGAGATATCTGCCTTTTGCAAGGCGACCATCACCTCGCCGAGTTCCATCTGTGGGTCGCCCGTTTCGAAGCGCTCCACCATGGTGCCGGCTCCCATCTGGGTCGCATTGACAGCGTCGATGGACGCCTTGAGCATGGCGCCAAAGTCGACCGCGCCGGCGGCGCCCACGCCTTCGTCACTTAGGCCTTGCGTCTGCGGCGTCACGGCGGCGCTAGCGCGCGAGGTCAGCGCCTGCATCTGTGACATGAGTTCGTTGATTCGAGTATCCATCGGGACCTTAGACTCTCGGTTGGTTAACGTCTGATCGCACTCGCGAGCACGGTGGCCTGCTTATCTAGCAAGCTACGTGCCACCGCGACCGCTAATATCGACCCCTTGCTCTCGCATCTTCTGCAGTTTGTGACGCAGTGTGCGAACTGCGACGCCCAACTGCTCCGCGGCCTCCTTGCGCGTGCGTGTGGTGGCGATGGCTTGCAAGATCTTTTGCTGCTCGACGACCTCCATGTCCGCCTTTAGCTCGCCAGCGCGCGCGATCGGCGCACTCGGTGTCAAGGCGCCGTCATTGACGCCCTCGAAGTTCATATCCTGCGCCGTGATTTCGTCACCGTTGCAGAGAATCAGGGTGCGATTGGCGAGGTTGTCGAGTTCGCGTACGTTGCCGGGCCAGTCGTATTGGCTGAGGAATTGCTCGGCACAGGCGGAGAGGCGCGGGGTCGCACGCCCTTCGGCGTGGCGCAGGAGCATGTGTCGGAACAACGGCAGGATGTCTTCCCGTCGCTCGCGTAGGGGACTTAGAGGAATCGGCATCACCGAAAGCCGGTAGTAGAGATCTTCGCGAAAGCGACCGGCCGAGACTTCACTGCGCAGCTCTCGGTTCGTGGTGGCGATAATGCGCACGTCGAGGCGCAACATGCGCCGACCGCCAACCCGCTCTACTTCGCTCTCCTGCAGCACGCGAAGCAGCTTAGGCTGCAGGCTGAGGGGCATCTCTGAGATCTCATCCAGCAGCAGCGTGCCGCCCTGGGCTTGTTCGAACTTCCCGGGCGTGGCCTGCGTGGCGCCTGTGAACGCCCCCTTCTCGTGGCCGAACAGCATCGCCTCGAGCATCGACTCTGGGATGGCGGCGCAGTTGATCGCCACGAAGGGTTTCTCTGCACGCGGCGACTGTGCATGAATGTACCGCGCGATGACCTCCTTACCCGTGCCGCTCTCGCCAGACAGGAGAACGGTGGCGTTGCTGACCGCCACCCGCTTGGCGATGGCCCGTGTCCTCAGGCTGTTCGGGGCGCGGGCGATCGGCGCATCGTCATCCTCAAGTACCGGCACCGCGGTCGGCTGCGGGCCGCGTAGGCGATCGATACGCTGCAGTAGGGTGTCCACGTCGAAGCCCTTGCGCAGGTAGTCCGACGCGCCGTCACGCATGGCTTCCACTGCGCGCTCGATCGAGCCGTAGGCGGTCATCAGAATCACCGGCAGCTGGGGATTGGCGCGGCGGATGCGGCGCAGCAGTTCATGGCCATCCATGTTAGGTAGCTGCACGTCGGTCAGTACCGCATCGACCGGTGCATCGCCGATGGCGGCAAGGGCTTGCCGCCCGTCGGCAACCCCCCGCACGGTGATGCCCGTGTCCAGGAGCGTTGTCTCCAGCGCCTCGCGCATGGCCGCATCGTCCTCCACCACCAACAGATGGAGATGGCGCTGACGGGCCGCTTCTGCGGCCGCGGGTGGCAGGGCGCATGAGTCAGCCAGCATCAGGCATCTCCTCCGCTGTGGATTGGGCGGCGAGCAAGCGCGCGACGGCCTCAGCGCGGGCGTGCGGCACCTCGACCACTAGCCGTGCGCCAGCGCCGGGCGGGGAGTCCTCTACGAAGGCCCGACCGCCGTGGCCTTCGGCGACGCTGCGCACCACCGCCAAACCGAGGCCCGTGCCGTTGTTCCGGGTGGTGAAGAAGGGCTCGAAGACCCGTTGGCGCAAGGCTGGATCGATGCCAGGTCCCTGATCGGTCACGGTGAATCGTACCTGACCTGCCCGTTCGTCGATGCTCGCATCGAGGGTAACGGCCGCCAGTTCGTCCATTGCTAACGCGTTCTCTAGGAGATTACTGAGTGCGCCGCAGAGGGCGCGACGATTACCTAGCACATAGGCACTCTCAATGGGCGTGTTCACCCGCACACGCGCCGCGCGTTCGGCTGGCAAGCTCGCCAGGGCCCCGCTGGTGAGCGCGTCGACCGCCAGCGGGGTGCTGCCGCCTTGGTTGCCGCGGGCGAAGCAGAGCATGTCCTCGATCATGTTCTCGAGATGCTTCAAGCGAGTGATCACCCGTTGGGTGAAAACGGCCGCGTTGCCCTGCATCGGGGTTCGCCGCAGCTGCGAGGCGTACAGGATGGCCGTAGCAAGGGGAGTGCGTGCCTGATGCGCGAGACGGGC
Organism: Pseudomonadota bacterium; assembly: GCA_039193195.1. Lineage (NCBI taxonomy): Bacteria > Pseudomonadati > Pseudomonadota > Pseudomonadota bacterium. Next base: position 98,124 of record JBCCWS010000013.1, on the reverse strand, counting down.
CATCATCTCCCCCATCGCCGACAGACGTTCCTGCCGTTCCACGAGGGCCTGCAGTTCGCGGGTCTCTGTGACGTCGGTAAGCAGCATGATCATGCCGCCCTCACCGCTCAGGGGGCGCACGGAGACGCTCAGTCGACGGCCATCGGCCAAGGCCAGCTCGCCCCCGCCGTCTTCGCTAGTCGCCGCGAGCGTGGCCAGGATGTCGTCCCAACGCTGGCCAGCGATGTCAGCGCCAAACAGCTCGCGGGCGCCGTCGTTGTGCTCCTGCACTTGATTGGTCGCATCCAGCACGAGCACGGCACCGGGCAGCGCAGCGAGCAAGCCGCTGAGGCGATTGGCGAGCCTTTCGGTCTTTGCCAGCTGCGCGAGGCGATCGCTGCGGGCTTTGGTCAGCTGCTCGCCGAGTACCCCCACGCGCTGCTGTAGCTGGCCGTAGGAGCGCTCCAGTCGAGCGGAGGTTTCCGTGAAGGCGACGAAGGCAGCGGCCAGTTCAGGCGGCGTGCGGCGGCTCTCGACCAGGCTGGTGTTGCCGTCGATAGGGGAAGGATTGGCGCTCATGGTGCTTAGTCGGTGGTGGTGCCAGTCGAGCGTACGCTGTGCTTGCGCATCTTCTCAACAAGGGTGGTTCGGCGCATCTTCAACAGGCGCGCTGCTCGCGCCACCACGCCGTCCGACTCGTCGAGTGCCTGGCGAATGAGGTCTAGCTCAATGTTGGTGAGGTAGTGCTTGAGGTCTAGGCCGCCCGGGGGCAGGCGCACGTCACCCTGGTTGCCGTCATCGAGGGCGCCGTCGAGGCTTGGGTGCGAGGCCGTAGCGTTGAGGTAGCGGGCGGGTAGGTGGTGGGGTTCGATGATACTGCTCGGATGAACGATTGCTAATCGCTCCGTAAGGTTCGCTAGCTCGCGAATGTTGCCGGGCCAGGGGTAGTCGGAGAGGATCGCCAGAGTCTCCGGGGCGAAGGCGATACGAGAAGCGCCTGCGGCCTCGTTGCGTGCGATCAGCGCGTCCGCAAGCTCCGGTAGATCGCCGATGCGTTCGCGCAGAGGCGGTGTCTCAATCGGGAAAACGTTGAGCCGATAGAAGAGATCTTCGCGGAAGCGCCCGAGCTCGATCGCAGCCTCGAGGTCGCGGTGGGTGGCGGCGATTATCCGCACATTGCAGGGCTGACTCATGTTGCTCCCCACACGCTCGAAGCAGCGTTCGGCGAGCACCCGCAGCAGCTTGACCTGCATGTTGAGATCCATATCGCCGATCTCATCCAAGAATAGGGTGCCGCCCTCGGCAAGTTCGAAGCGCCCCTTGCGGCGGGTGATAGCTCCGGTAAAGGCGCCCTTCTCATGGCCGAAGAGCTCGCTCTCCATCAGTTCCGAGGGGATCGCCCCGCAGTTGACTGGCACGAAGGGGCCACTGGCCCGGACAGAGAGTTCATGCACGTTGCGCGCGATGAGTTCCTTGCCCGTGCCCGACTCACCAAGGATCAGCACATTCGTATCGTGGCGGGCCACCTGATCTATCAGGCGATGTACCTGCTGCATGGCGCGCGAGGAACCACAGGGGCGAAAGCGACCGCGTTGTTCCAAAACAGTGGGAACGGAGGATGGCGCGGTCAGGGTTGGTGCCGGGGTCGGCGGCGCGGCGTCTAGAGCGCTCGAGTCGACGGCGAGGGTGGGGGCGGTAGCAACGTTGTGGTTCGGCGACATGGAGTCCACGTCCTCCTGGATCCTGTGGTGATTGCAGTCCGATTACGCTCGGTGCTTGCGGTGTGCGCTGGATCCCTAGCGCGTCAACAATCCGTCCGTTCCTCACCGTTGGATGACGTTATAGCAAGTGGGTGACGGCTATCCCCGTGAATGGGTTCACAGTTCCCTGACAGGTTCAGTCAAATGGACAGCGCAGCGGCGATCGGCCGACTCCCAAGTGACTGAAAACGGTGTGGACTGGCGCACACGGCGGCGCCGAGGATGGCGGCGATAGGTAAGGTTGGAAGGGCGATCTGATGGCCACGGTGCCCGTGGCCGGGGCGCGTTGGAAGCGACTGCGCAGGGCTTAGCTGAGGCCGTTTGCGATGGAGTTGTCGCGAGCGCGAGAGAGAATCGTGCCCAGGCGAGGCTGGTCGATAGATAGGCGCAGGAATACGGGACGCGCCAGCAGCGATTGGGACGCCTGACGCGCCTCATCGTCTTCTGAACCGACGGTTTCGCCCGTCTCTGGGTCCTTCCCGTACAAACGGGCCGGCCGGTGCATCGCCTCGTAGAGCAGCACTGCTGCCTGCACGATGTCGACGAGGTCCGGTTCCACCGGACTGCGCGTATGGTCGAGGTGCTCTTCGGCCGCTGCGGCCTGCTCGGCGGAGAAGCCCCAGGACTCGATGATCACGCGGCCGATCGCGCCGTGCCACTCACCTAGCATATGACTTAACATGTCACGATTAGCCAATACCTCGGATTGGTCACAGGCACGCATGCAGATGTAGAGCTTGCCGACGTTGTGGAGCAACCCTGCAAGCATCGCCTCATCGGCGTTGAAGCGCTCCGTGACGCGGGCGGTGATGAAGGCCAGGCTGGCCACGTCAGCCCCTTCGCGGCAGATCGCGCGCACCTCTCGGCGCATCGCGCTCGCCTTCTTCGATTGGAACATCTGATGGATAGCGGCAGACATGGCGGCGTTGCGGACCATGTTGAAACCAAGGCGCAATATCGCCGTACGCAGGTCGGTGACCGCTCGCACGCCTCGCGAGATGAGCGCAGAGTTAGACATCTGCAGCAGGCGAGCGGCCAGGCCTTGGTCCGTTGAGATCAGTCTCGCCAAACGTTCCGGCCCACATCCCTCATCGGCCAGCGCCTGGCGGATTTTGATGATGTTGTCCGGGAAAGACGGCAGGTTGAGCTCGCCCCGATTGATCTCTTCCGTCAGGTACTCCAAGAAAAGGAGTGCCGCGTTGCCGGACGCTTCTACGACTCTCGCGTCGTGCGCCATGAAGTCCTCCGCTCGCTGATCAGCCCGCGCCCGCCGGGCCGACGTAGCCGTTACGTCAACCGTGAGTGTAGAAGTCCTAGCGGGAGGATGCGTGGGCCTGGTTCTCAGTCCACCCGCTGGTCAGTGGGTGCGTGCGAGGCGGCGCCTAGTCGAGGTGCAGCTGGCGCGGGAGTCGCCGGTACCATTCGCCTTTTTCGGCGACGTTAGATGCTGGTTCGAAGATGTTGCACGTTGTCATATGGTCGGCGTAGACGTGCACCGTGATCGCAGCGCCATCGTCTTGCGCATTGGCGATGGTGTGGTACTCATGGGGTGGGATCAGGCTACCCGCGGAGCCAGCGCAGGCCTGCATGCAGCCTCGCGGTTCAAAGCGGCAGAACTCGTCCTGGCGCTCCAGGCACTCGTACTGCACCACCTCTATGCAGCCCTGCCAAACCCCTTCCACGCACCACATGCCGCAGTGGTCGTGAATGGGCGTGCGCTGCCCGGCGCTCCAGGTCATGGCGATGACTGCGTAGCCGAGCTCGTCGCTCCGGTGCATCAGGCGCCGTGCGTAGCGATCCTGCGGGGCGTCGGCGAACTCATTCGGTACCTGCCCGGCGTGTCGGCGCACGAAATCGGCGAGCACGGAGCGTACGGCGGGCACCACGCGGTGCGCGTCGCCGCCACCGCCGCGAACGGCTGTGTCGAGGGCTAGGCGTAGCTCTTCGGTGTACAGATGGTGAGGAACGGTGTCGCTGTCGATTGCCATGGCGTGCAAGTGTAGATCAGTCGGGGAGGAACGGTAAGTGCACCCGTTCCAGGGTGGCTTCGAGGGTGTAGCGCGGACGTTTGCGAAGCGGCTGATGCTCCACCAGCGCGCGCAGGCTGCGCGCGTCGTCCACGTAGCCGTACTGCCAAAAGCGTGGCGCGCCAGTTACCTGGCGCGCTTGCATGGCCCGCATGCTCTGCAGCACGAGCGGCGCGTCACGCACGGTCGTGATCCCCAAGGCGACTAGGCAGCAGAGCCAAGCGATGGCCACGGTCGCGCTGGTCATCGGCACGGAGTAGCGGGCACGCTGCCCTCGAGGCTCGGGTCGGCGATCGAGTTCGCGGCCGTAGGGCGACAGCATCTCGTTGAATTCGCACAGGGCGAAGCCCGCGAGAGTGGCCAGCCAGAGCTGCGTGTAGGCCGGGATCAGAAGGCCGCTGACCATCGCGTGCACCGCGCCCGCGAGCAGGCTGGCGCCGATCGCGGGTCGCACGATGGGCGCCGTTCGGGCAGCGGGCACCAGGCGCCACCAGGCGAAGGCGGCGGCGAGCGCCAGAGCCATCAGCACAGCGGTGGCGGGCAACCCCCACTCGACGGCCAGCTGCGCCACGATGTTGTGCGGGTGGCCCCGTTCGCCCACGGCCGCGAAGTGCATCGGTCCGATGCCGAGCAACGGGTGGTCCAGGATCAACTCGGCTGACTCTAGGAGCAGGACCACGCGCCCCTCGTTGGCACCAGCCGTGCCCACCTGGCCGCTCAGGCGCTCCATTCCGATCACCGCGTCGGACCCACGCGTCGGCAGCTCGAACAGGGTGAAGGCGAGGGCGAATCCGGTCAGGGCACACAGCACCTGTAGGGCGCACCAAGCGCGTGCCTTCGGCACGGTCATCGCGGTGAAGGCGATGGCGGCGCCAACCCCGAGAAAGGTGCCCCGACCGCCGCTACCGTAGGCGATTGACCACCACAGGCTTGCCACCAGCAGGGCACCTGCGCGGGCCCAGGGTGAGCGCAGCAGGAGCACGGGCAGCGCGCTCAGGGGAAGGGTCAGCGTGAGCCAGTGTCCGAAGAAGCGCTTGTGACCAAGGCCGACGAGGAGCTCGTTGATCTCCAGTTGGATCGTGGTGAGCCAAGCGACGTAGGCGCCGGCCGTGCGCAGCAGGTACAGGCCCATCATCGCCAGCACCATGATGGCGAACCAGTGTCTCGCGGCCGGCAGCACGGGGCGTAGGGCGCCTGCCAGGGTCACGGCGTAGAGCCCGAGGCCGAGCAGCAAGGCCATCTCGGCGAAGGCGTGGCGGGGGGACTCGGCCTGCGCGGATGAGGCGGCGCCGAGCGTTAGCACAAGGCCAAGGGCTACCAGCCCAGTCCTGGGCAGGGAGGAAAGCTCCGCGGCGACGTGGTGACGCAGGTCACGCGAGAGCGCGTAGGCCGCTGCGGTGACGAGCAGCAGCATCAGCTGCATGAAGCGCTTCTGATCGAACTCGCTGAGGGCGAGCGGGAGATGGATCAGCGGGGCGAATGCCAGCATCGCGGCGCAGCCGGCGAGAAGGCCGACGCCGATGGTGGCCTCGCCCCCCAAGGCGAGGCGAGGCGTGTCGGGCGATGAGCGTCGTTCGGTCACGGCAGTCTCCGCCGGGCGCGGTTTGTCGTGAGCACTCATGGTAGCGCGTCACTCCACCAGCAATGCCTCACAGCTTGGCACGCTTCGCCGTGAACGCCACCCACTCAGATCACAGCGTGCGTCTTCCGCCGGCCGCAGCCCGCGGCCGGCGATTAAAGGCGAGCGAGCTTGCGAATTTCCTGGGCTGCTACGGTCAGGGTGGAGAAGTCCGGTTCCCCGGATTCGGTGATCTCGTTGATGATCCGTTGCACCCGGGTGAGACCAGCCCGATTTCGGCTTCCCCATTGCTCGAGGGCGCTCGCGCACGGCAGCCGATCACCTCCGCAGTTCACGACCACGTGGCGCACGAGCTCCGCCTGCAGGGCGTAGACCGTGTCGCGCAGGCTTTGGCGGGCGATCGCCTGCCAGCGTCCAGCGATGTGCAGCTGCTCCACCGCATCGCGCAGCCAGTCCGCGCCGGCCAGTCCACCGACCTGGAAGTAGAGCTCGGACATGGCGCCGACGTCCATGTTCGCCTCGGTCGCAATGTCCACGATGTCGAAGGCGCAGGGAAGCGGGCCTAGGGCGGCCATGGCGCGAGCGGTTTGCGTGGGCACATCTAGCCTTTCATAGCCCTGAACAGCTTCGTCGTAGGCGTAACGTTCGCTATCGGTGAGCACCTCCGGCAGGGTCTCGCGCACGGCGCGTACCCCTTGGTGGTAGCGGTCGATGATGCGGCCGATGTCGAGCTCGCCCCGCTGTCGCTCAAGAAGCCAGTAGGTGGATTGGCGCAGCACACGGGTGATGGTCAGTAGCATCGCGTACTGAGTGGCCGCGTGGGTCTTGTTGTCGAGCCTTTCGATCGCTGACCACACGGGGCGCAGATCGAGGCTGAACAGCGCCGCTGCATAGGCTTGGGCGACGGCACCCGCATCGGCTCCCGTGTCGTCCATCGTGCGGTGGGCGAAGGTCGGCCCCATACGGTTGATCAAGTCGTTGGTGACCTGCGTGGCGATGATCTCGCGGGCGAGGGGGTGCTCCGTGAGACGAGGTCCCGCCAGCTCCACCAGCTGGGAGGGGAAATAGGCCTTGAGGTCCCCGGCCAGGTGCGGATCCTCCGGCGCCGTGGAGTCGATCAGGGCGCCGTACAGGTGCATCTTGGCGTAAGACACCAACACGGAAAGCTCCGGGCGGGTCAAGCCGCGTCCGAGCTTGTTGCGGGCGGTGACCTCTTCCTCATCCGGAAGAAACTCGAGCGCCCGGGACAGCTCGCGTTCGCGTTCGAGGCTGCGCATCAGATGCACGTGCTCGCGGAAGCGCTCTGAAGCGATGAGTTCCGTCAGGCTGATCGCTTGCGTCTGGCGGTAGTTGCTCTCCAGGACGAGGGCGGATACCTCGTCGGTCATCTGCGCCAACACGCTCTCGCGTTGGGAGCAGGACACTTCTCCCTCCTTCACGAGCAGGTCGAGGAGGATCTTGATATTCACCTCGTGGTCCGAGCAGTCGACGCCGCCAGCGTTATCGATGAAATCCGTGTTGATGAAGCCGCCCGTGTGGGCGAACTCGATGCGGGCGCGTTGAGTGAGGCCGAGGTTACCGCCTTCACCCACCACCTTGCAGCGCAGGTCACGGGCGTTCACGCGCACCGCATCGTTGGTGCGATCGCCAGCCTCGTCGTGGCTCTCGTCACTGGCCTTCACGTAGGTGCCGATGCCGCCGTTCCACAGGAGCTGTACGCGCATCTTGAGAATCGCGCTGATCAGTGCGTTGGGGGTGAGTTCCTCCTCCTGCAGATCGAGCATGGCGCGGGCTTCGCTCGGCAGTCGGATCGACTTCGAGCGCCGCGAGAACACGCCACCGCCGGCGGAGATCAGGCTGGCGTCATAGTCCTCCCAAGTCGATCGCGGGAGTCTGAACAATCGGTCGCGTTCAGCGTAGCTACGGGCGGCGTCGGGGTTGGGGTCGAGGAAGATGTGCAGGTGGTTGAAAGCCGCCTGAAGGCGGATATGCGGGGAGAGCAGCATGCCGTTGCCGAAGACGTCTCCGGACATGTCGCCGATGGCGGCGACCGTGAAGGGCCCGCCCTGCGTATCCACGCCGTCCTCGCGGAAGTGTCGCTTCACCGCTTCCCAAGCCCCGCGCGCCGTGATGCCCATCTTCTTGTGGTCGTAGCCGACCGAGCCTCCGGAAGCGAACGCATCACCTAGCCAAAAGCCGTAGCTCGTGGCCACCTCGTTGGCGATATCCGAGAATGTCTCCGTGCCCTTGTCGGCGGCCACCACCAGGTAGGAGTCGGGCTCGTCCAGACAAACCGTGTCCTCGGGTGGCACGATCTCGCCGCCGACGATGTTGTCGGTCAGGTCGAGCAGGCCGCGGATGAACAGGCGATAGCACGCCACTCCCTCGGTCATGATCGCTTCGCGATCGCCCTCAGGCAGACGCTTGGCGACGAAGCCGCCCTTGGCGCCGGTCGGCACGATCACGGTGTTCTTGACCTTTTGCGCCTTCATCAGGCCGAGGATCTCCGTGCGGAAGTCCTCCCGTCGATCCGACCAGCGCAGCCCACCACGAGCCACTTTGGAGGTGCGCAGGTGCACCCCCTCGACGCGCGGCGAGTAGACGAAGATCTCGAACATGGGGCGCGGTTCAGGCAAGTCTGGGATTTGCGCCGGGTCGAGCTTGAAGGACATGTACTCCGGAGGTTTGCCGTCTTCGTTGCGCTGGTACACGTTGGTGCGCAGGGTGGCCATCACCACGGCGTAGAAGGCGCGCACGATGCGGTCCTCATCGGCGCTCGCGATGCCGTCGAGAGCTTTCTCTATGGTCCGGGCGTGCTCAGCGGCGGCGCCGTCATCCTGCCCCGCTGGGTCGAGGCGAGCGTGGAATAGGGCGACGAGGCTCCCGGCCAGCTGAGCGTACTCGCCCAGGACCTCTTCCATGTAGCTCTGGCTGAAGGGCAAGCCGGTTTGTAGCAAATAGCGGCAGTAGGCACGCAGGAGCGCCGCGTCGCGCCAGCTCAGGCGAGCGCGTAGCACCAGTGCGTTGAAGCCGTCGTTCTCCGCCGCACCACGCCAAATGGCGCGGGCCGCATCGCGAAAGACGTCCTGCACGTCCTCGATGCGTTCCGGGGCTTCGCGGCAGCGCATGTCGAAGTCCTGAATCCACACGCAGGTTTTGCCGTCATCCAGCTCGAGCTTGTAGGGGCGCTCGCTCACCACGTGCAGGGCCAAGTTCTCCAAGGCGGGCAACACGTTCGAGAGGGAAATCGGTGAGAAGGGCCGGATCAGCTTCAGGTGCACATGCTGGCGCGGCGCGTCGGCCGGGCGGTAGAGCGTGATGTCCACGTTCCGCTTGCTCGAGTCTAGGGCCAGCATGCGTTCGATGTCGTCCGCCGCCGTTTGCGCGCCGGCCTCTTCTGTGTACGCCGCGGGGAAGGCGGAAGCGAAGCGTCGCGTGAGGGCGATGCCGCGCCGCTCACCGTAGCGCTCGCTGAGTGCCTCGCGCAGGTGGTCATCCCAGGTCTTGGCCACCTGCTCGATGTGGTCCTGTAGCCAGCGCAGCTGGATTTTGCCGTCCTGCTTGGGATCGATGCGTACGACCGTGTACACGCGGGCGAGGGCTGACTCAGACAGGGTAACCTGCGACTCTAGGGACTCGCCGCCAAGCCCCTCGAGCATCAAGGTCTCGAGCTTTTCGCGCACCAGGGTATTGAATTTCTCGCGCGGTATGAAGACCAGGCAGGCGATGAAGCGCCGAAACAGATCTCGGCGAATGAACAACCGCGTAAGCTGCCGCTCCTGTAGGTTACGGATGCTGTTAGCAATTCGCGAGAGGTCCTCGATACTCGCTTGGAGCAACTCATCCCGCGGATGGGTCTGCAGCACGTGCAGGAGCGTGCGGCCCGCGTGGCTGGCACGGGTGAGCTCTGCGCGCTGTAGGATCTGCTCCATCTTCAGGCGCACCAGGGGAATGGCGAGAGCGTCGGTGTAGTAGACCGAGGCGGTGAACAGACCGAGGAAGCGGTGTTCGCCGATGACTCGCCCCGCCGGGTCGTACTGTTTCACCCCTATGTAGTCGAGGCGCCCGGTCCGATGGATGGTCGAGACCGTGTCCGCCTTGGTGATGATCAAGGGCTCGCGACTGCGCAAGTGGTGGCGCAGCACGCGGGCGAACTCCGGCGGGCGGTGGCTCAGGCGGCTGTCCGGGCGCAGGATGCCGAGGCCGGTGGATTCGATCGGGACTAGGGTTTCGGCGCCGTCTAGATCCTTTAGTCGATACTCGCGATAGCCGAGGAAGGTGAAGTTGCGGCGGTTCATCCACTGCAGGAAGGCCAACGACTCCTGCAGAATCTGGTCCGGCACGGGCGGCGCCTCGCTGGTCAGCCCGTCGCGCGCGTCCATGAGGCGGTCGCGCATGGCGCGCCAGTCGTCGATGGACAGGCGTAGATCGCCCACCCCCTCGCTAATGCTAGCGAGCAGCGTGACCAGCTGCCGCGTGTCCGCGTCGCGGTCGAGCTGCATATGCACCAGCGACTCGCGACGGCTTCCGGCAGGAGGGTCCTCCTCCTCGGACACAAAGCGCAGCAGCTCCCCTTCGGCCGTGCGTTCCACCTCGTAGACCGGGTGCACGGTCATGCGCAGGCTCAGGCCGCACTGCTGGACGGCGAGTGCCAGGGTGCTGACCAGGAACGGCATGTCGTCGCTGATTAGCTCCACCACCAGGCGGGGCGCAGGCGTGGTCCAGCCATGTTCCGTGCGATTGGGCGCGTAGACCCTGAACTTCGGGTCCTGGCCTCGCCGATGAGTGACGTATTGCAGGTGGGCGAGGGCGGCAGCGGCTAGCTGTTCCGGGTCGGTCTCGCGCAGGTCGTCGGGCGCGGCGTTCTCGTAGTAACGATGCACAAAGCTAGGGACGTCGATCGCCGGCGGCAACGTGAAGCCTGACGCGAGGGTGACCGCGTGGGCCACGATCTCCTCTAGAACGCCGGTCATGATGTCGGTCGGGCGCCTTACGGTGGCGGTGTAGGACTCACTCATCCGTTAGCCTTTTACTTGCCTTCGTAATGTTCGTGTCACGAGTACTCGAGGCGCGTGTTCGACCCTAATCTGCACGCGCTAGGTCGGCGATGACCCCAGCCAGGAAGCGGCACGCTTCGCCGCCGGTGCACGCTCTATGATCGAAGGTGAGCGACAGGGGAATTACCCGGTGGGCCTCGATGCCGCCCATCACCGCCACCACGTCGTGGCGCACGCCCCCCGTGCCGAGGATGGCCACACACGGCGGTACCACCACGGGCGTCGCGTAGCGACCGGCCAGCATGCCGAAGTTCGACAGCATGATCGTGGGGTCGCGCATGTCATCGGGGGAGATGCTGCGCTCGCGGGTGGCGACCTTGAGGCGGTTGACGTCCGCGCGCAGGGCCAGAGCAGTCTTGCCATCGACGCCGCGGATCACAGGCACGATCAGACCCTGGGGACCGTCGACGGCCATCGCCACGTCCACACGAGAGTGCAAGGTGCGGGTGAGTTGCTCGCCGTCGTACCACGCGTTCATCGCGGGCTCCGCTGCGCAGCCCGCGGCGATGGCGCGCAGCACGCGCGCCGTGATGTCCTCACCGGGGCGCCAGGCGTGGATGTCCGCATCGTCGAAGATCGTGCACTCCATGACCTCGTTGCGAGAGCGGGTCATGCTGTGGGTCATGGCACGGCGTGGCCCACGCAGGGGATCGACGAGGGTTTCGCCGGCCGCGGGCGCCGGGCTGGGGGCTGGCGCGGGGGGCGCGGCGGGGGGCGCGGCCATTGGCGCGCCACCGCCTGCACGGCGCTGCAGGTCACCCTGGGTGATCTGACCGTTGCGTCCCGTGGCGGTCACGGTGGCGAGGTCTATCCCCAGGCGCGCAGCCTCCGCCCGGATCGACGGCATCGCCTTGATACGCCCGCGTGCGCCGCGACGCCCGCGTCCCGCCACTGCGGTCTCTTGCACCACCTCATCGCTCGTCGGTACGTTACCGACCACGGTCGCGCTGTCGTCGCGTGCAGCGTCCGCGTCCGGGGTCTCCGCGGCCGGCGCATCGTTGGCGGCATCACCCTCTAGGCGGAAGTCGACCAGTGGCTTACCGGTCTCCACCATCTCGCCCTCCGCGGCGTAGAGCTTTGCGATCGTGCCCGTGTAAGGGGCGGGCACGTCCACCACCGCTTTGGCGGTTTCCACGGATACCATCAGCGAGTCGGCGGTGATCGCGTCTCCCTCGCTCACGTGCCACTTCACGATCTCGGCCTCGGGCAAGCCTTCGCCCAGGTCCGGCAGATTGAAGGTCTTCACGGCCTCTAGCCCTCCAGCGTGTCGCGCACAGCATCGACGATTCGCTCGACGCTGGGCAGGTAATCCATCTCACGCCGGAACAGCGGCATGACCGTGTCGTAGCCCGTGACTCGACGCATCGGTGCCTTGAGGGAGTAGATGCCTTCCTCCGCCACCAAGGCAGCGATCTCCGACGCCACACCACAGGTGCGCGGCGCCTCGGCAACCACCACGATCCGTCCCGTCTTGTCCAGCGACTCGAGGATCGTGTCCGTGTCCATAGGGCTGATCGTGGCGACGTCGATGACCTCGCAGCTCACGCTATCCGCCTCAAGCTGCTTGGCGGCCTTCATGGTCTCGAGGGTCATCGCGCCCCAGCTCACCAAGGTCACGTCCGTGCCTTCGCGCAGGATGAAGCAGGTGTCCAGGGGCAGAGCCTCGCCGTTGTCCGCTACCTCTTGCTTGATGGCGCGGTAGATTCGCTTTGGCTCGAGGAAGACGACCGGATCAGGGTCGCGTATCGCGGCTAGCAGCAAGCCGTAGGCTCGCGCGGGCGAGGCGGGAATCACCACCCGGATGCCGGGCATGTGGGCGAACATCGCCTCCGTGCTCTCCGAGTGGTGCTCCGGGGCGTGGATGCCGCCGCCGTAGGGCGCGCGTAGCACCATCGGGCAATGCAGGCGACCGCGCGTGCGGTGGCGTAGGCGTCCCGCATGGCTGATCAACTGGTCCACGGCGGGGTAGATGAAGCCGGTGAACTGGATCTCCGCCACGGGCCGCATTCCCTGAGCCGCCATGCCCACGGACATGCCGGCGATCATGTTCTCGGCGAGGGGCGTGTCCATCACGCGTTCCTTACCGAAGATTTGCTGTAGGCCGGCGGTGGCGCGGAACACGCCACCGTTCACGCCCACGTCCTCGCCCAGCATCAGCACGCTGGGATCGCGCTCCATCTCGTGGCGCATGGCCATGGTGAGCGCTTCGATGAGGGTTACCCGGGCCATCGCTCAGTGCCCCCCATTTTCGCCGCGGTCGTAGCGCTTCGCGTACTCGCGCTGCTCGACCAGCGAGTCCGGCAGGGACTCGAACATGTAGTCGAACATGGAGTCGACCGTGGGCATGGGCGTATCGAGGTAGAGGGCCACCTCCGATTCGATCTCTCTCGTGCACTGCTCGCTGATGGCCTTGTCCGCCGCCTCATCGAGGAGTCCTTCGTTCTCCAGGAACTTGCGGTAGCGCTTGAGGGGCTCGAGCTTCCAGGCCTGCTCAACCTCTTCCGGTGGTCGGTAGCGGCTGGCGTCGTCGGCGGTGGTGTGGTCGCTGAGGCGGTAGGTGACGGCCTCTACTAGGGAGGCACCTTCGCCCCGCCGGGCGCGCGACAGGGCCTGGCCGAGGGCCTCGCGTACCGCGAAGACATCGTTGCCGTCCACCTGGATGCCGGGGATGCCGGCGGCAAAGGCCTTTTGCGCCAGCGTGCGCGCGGCAGTCTGCAGCTCGATAGGTACGGAGATCGCCCACTTGTTGTTGACCACGACGAACACCACCGGCAGCTTCTGCGCGCCTGCCAGGTTCATGGCCTCGTAGAAGGCGCCTTCGGAGGTGCCGCCATCGCCGATCACGGTTACGGCGCAGCGCGGCTCGCGGCGCAGCTTGAAGGCCATGGCGGCGCCTGCGGCGTGCAGGCACTGAGTGGCGATGGGTACGCACCAGGGGAAGTCTTGGCGAGGGCCGGAGAAATCGTTGCCGCGCTCATCGCCGCCCCAGTATCGCAGCACCTCGGACATCTTCACGCCGCGCCACAGCTGGGCGCCGTACTCGCGGTACATGGGCGCGAAGACGTCCTCCGCTTCCATTGCCGATCCAATGCCGACATGGGCTGCCTCGTGGCCGAGGCAGGAGGCGTAAGTGCCGAGTTTGCCGGTGCGCTGCAGGTTGATCGCCTTGGTATCGAACTGGCGGGTCAGCACCATCATTCGGTACAGGCGCATCAATTCGTCTTGGTCGTTGGCGAATGCGGGAAGTGGGCCGTTCACGTTGCCGTCCGGATCGAGGATCTGGACATACTTCACGTCGTAGGAAGCGATGGTCTTCAAAGGTTCTCCTTCCGCGGTGCACCGGTCGTCCTTGCCGGTTCGCGTGTGCTGTTCGTGCGCCGTTCAAGCATGGCGCGCGCTGGCGGCAGCCCAGGGCGTGGGCCCTTCTGCGGCACAGCGAATTCTCGTGGGTGCGGGGGCAGCAAGCAGACTGACTTCCGGCGCGCGCGATTATACCGATTGCAACGGTCCTCCGCGCGCCGAAGAGCGCTTTTCTTTACCCATTCTCGCCCGCCGTGGGCAGGTGCGCGGGACGGGGTTAGAATGGCGCACCGCCGCAGATATGCCGTCGTTTCGCGGCGCCCATTCGATCGCCCTGAGGACGCTGTCGATATGACCGATTCGTCGCCACCAGACAACGGTGAAGCGCCGCCGGAACTCGAAGCGGGCATTGAGCGTGACCTGCGTGATCGCCTGACCTACACGGGTTACCTGCGGTTGGACCTGCTGCTCAACGCTCAGCTGCCCCTAAGCGAGCCTCAGCACCACGACGAGATGCTGTTCATCGTCCAGCACCAGGTGTCTGAGCTGTGGATGAAGCTCATCCTGCACGAGCTCGATGCCGCCATTGCTCACGTGGCCGCGGACACCCCCGGCCCCGCGCTGAAAAACCTCTCTCGCGTGGTCCAGGTGCAGCGCCAGCTGTTCAACCAATGGGCCGTGCTGGAGACGCTCACGCCCTCCGAGTACACGGAGTTCCGGACCGTGCTCGGCAACTCGTCGGGGTTCCAGTCGGCGCAGTTTCGAGCCTTGGAGTTCGTGCTCGGCCGCAAGCGCGCCGCCTACCTAGATGTGTTCCGCCACGATGGGCCGACCCACGCGGACCTAAGTGCGCGCCTGGCGGCGCCCTCGCTCTACGACGTCTATCTCCACTACCTAGCGCGCCGCGGCCATGCGATCCCGGAAGAGGTCCTGGAACGAGATCTCACCCAAACCCACCAGGGCGATTCACGCGTCGTCGACGTCCTGGAGAACGTCTACGGCGCTCGCGATAAGCACTGGGAGGCCTACGAGATGTCGGAGAAGCTGGTAGACGTGGAGCATCACTTCTCCCTCTGGCGCTTCCGTCACATGAAGACTGTTGAGCGTATCATCGGCTTCAAGCGCGGCACCGGTGGGTCCTCCGGTGTGCAGTACTTGCGCACGGGCGTGGACATGCGCTTGTTCCCGGAGCTCATCGATGTACGCACCCGCTTGTAGGGTCGGGAAGCTAGCTGGACCGAAAGGAGGCGAACTGTGGTGACCCTGTACACCTACTGGCGTTCGAGCGCGGCCTACCGACTGCGTATCGCCCTGAATCTCAAAGGCATCGCGTTCGAGTCCGTCGGCGTGAACCTAGCGCCGTCGGTGTCTGAGCAGCGCTCGCCAGCCTACGCGAAGGTCAACGTGGAGGGTCGCGTGCCAGCGCTAGAGATCGACGGGCATACGCTCACCCAGTCGTTGGCGATCCTCGATTACCTGGAAGAGCGCTTTCCCGATCCGCCCTTGTTGCCTGTCGAGCCCCTGGCGCGGGCGCGCGTGAGGGCTCTGGCGCAGCTCATCGCGTGCGACATGCACCCGCTCAACAACGTGGCCGTGCTCGGCTACCTCAAGAAGAACCTAGGCGCCGATGCTGATGCGGCGAACGCCTGGTATCACCACTGGATACACCGTGGCTTCGAACCGCTCGAAGCACGCTTGGTCGACGTTGGGCAGCCGTTTTGCGCTGGCGAACGGCCTGGCCTTGCGGACTGCTTGCTGGTGCCTCAGGTGTACAACGCCCTGCGCTTCGCATGCGATCTCTCCGCCTACCCCACGATCCGGGCGATCAACGATCGCTGCCTAGTGCTTCGCGCTTTCGACGCGGCGCGCCCAGAGATCCAGCCGGACGCGCCGTCAGCCTAGGCAGCCTGTCTAAGGCAGCGCGGCGGTGCTTTGCGCACGCGAGCCCTGGCCCCGCTAGTCAGGCAAGCTGAACAGGTCCTCAACTCGGCATTCGAACAAGTGCGCCAAGCGCAGCGCAAGCACGGTGGACGGGACAAAGTGCCCGCGCTCGATGGCGTTGATGCTCTTTCGCGTGACGCCCGCGTGCTCCGCCAGCTGGGCCTGAGTCCAATCACGCATTGCGCGATGGACCTTTAAGGTGTTGTTCAAGCGTTCCTTAGTCATGGTTCAGCTGAACGAACCTGCCGAGGGACGAGACGACGGCAACGGCAATCGACAGATTGGCCGCGAACGCTACCGTAAGTTCGACTTCCGTCAGCCTCAGCAGCATCTCGTTGCCGACCAACAAGACGACTTGCGTGATCAACAGGGCCACGAAGCCAAATTGGAAGGCCTCACCCCGCAGGTTGGCCAGTCGCTCGTCGCCTAGCAGGTTCTCAATCCCTCTCTCTTTCCTAAGGGACGAGCTCGACAGGATCGCCGCGGCCCCAATCAACCACCCCACGAGCGTGAGGACCGCCAGTCCCAACTCGGCGGCCTTGGGGCCCTTCAATAGCTGGATCAGCTCTTGCCCGGCGAAACCGAGGCTGCCCACGGTGATGCCGATCAGCATCCACATCTGCAGTCGGTCGTGGCGGCGTTCGAGGTTTTCAATGTCCATTCTGGTACTCCAAATGAGTTTCTAGCGTTACTTTAGGTAACTTAAACTACTCTTTATGGGTCGTCAAGTACTCACTCCAAGCGCGCGAACGGCCCTCGTCGTGCCCCTCGCGTTGGCGGCGCGGGAGCGTCTACCGTGGTTCTGCGCACTAGGCGCCGGGCCTCGTGGGCAAGCGGGGGACAGGGCGTGCCGTTGTCGGGCGAGGAAGGCGAGGTGATCGAGCGATGATCGGTCGATTGCATGCGTGGGGCCCTGGCTGCTGTGCTGCGTTTGGCGACCGGCGCGCTCAGACCCGGATTCCTAGTCAGGCGATGAGTTTCTTTAGGACGCGAAGAAGAAGTCGATCCAGCGCATTGGAGGCGGGTTCGTAGCCGGGCGAGCGCCCTGGAGAGTGTGTTCGGCGGACCACGCTTGGGAGCAGCGCACTCGGTGATCTCTTCAGGTGTGCGATGGCCACGCATGGACGTGTGCCTGGAAGCCTGGTGCCGAATCCTGCCTTCTCACCAAGCAAGTGCTTCGCGGCTGGATCGGCGTGAACGTGCAGACGCCCCGAGCCGCCCTAGCGGTGACGGCGCTGGGGCTGCCCAGCCCGGTCACTCGTCTTGGCGGTACAACACGGCCCATGGCGATCGCATCACGTCGTTGCGCACCTCAAGGGGGAACGGTGCGATCGGCGCCGGGGCAAAGGGTTCGCAGCCGTACGCATGACACTGGCGCCCACCTGCGAAGCGTACGGTCATGGTGTTATCACGATAGTCGTAGCTGCCCCAGGTCTCCACCTGCAGCCCGGCTGCGTAGCTCACCTCCATCTGCTGGAAAGTGCCGTCGCGCATAAGCTCCACATACACCTCCACGCCCCCTTGCCCTTGGCCGGCCCACGCGCCCACAACACGCACTCGCGTCGGTGGCTTGACCGCGGGGATGTCATCATCGTCGGGAGCGTTGCTGTCGTCCTGACTGGCTCCACCGCCGCCGGTAGGTTTGGGCTTGTTCGCCTCTGCCAGACGCTGCGTTCGCCGCACTTGGACGATCTCGCCCACGGCTTGCCCACCGCCACCGATCAGCGACTTGATCCACAGGCTATCGGGCTGTGTAGGGTCGGCGAGAATCATGTACGGGATGCGCCCGAGCAGCTTCTCGCCGCTCGCATCGAAGGTCAGGATGCTCAGCATGGGAAGCAGCCGGTTGTCCAGCTCGACGAGGAACTTCCAGTCCTTGGCCTCGGCCGGCAGCGCCTCCTTGTCGGTGACCAGCGCCGCGAGGCCCTTGCCGAGGGCTTGGCCGATCGCGAAGATCGGCGTGTCATCGTCCACGCTAGCCCAAACTCCCGAGAGGTTTTCGATCGTAAGCTTACGTGCGCCATCGAAGCCCGCCGCCACTTCCCACTGGGGCGCCACGCCGCGCACCGTGGTGCGCGCCACGTGGGTCTCACCTGAGAGGTTCTCGGCGATTGCCCAAGTGGTGTAGTCGCCGTTCGGCACTTCGCTCATGATGAGCTCCAGGCCGTTCTTCCAAGGCATCTGCACGCCACGACGTAAGGACGGCTCTTGCTCGCCGTCGGGGATGAACTCGTAGAGTAGGGTGATCTTGTCGGTCGCTTGGGGTTTGACCCCTCGTGGCACCACACGCCCATCCTTCATTTCGACTAGCAGTGCGATGCCGTCGGCTTTCCAAGTCATGAGATTGAAAGAGATCACTGCCTGGTGCCGACCGAGCTCACCGTTTTCGAACTCGGCGAGGATGGCGACGCTCTGGCCCTCCCCAAGCTGAGCCTCGCTGGCGTCCAAGGTTGCGAAGCCGTAGGTCTCGCCGTTGCTGATCGTGTACGTTGCCGGCATCACCTCCATCTCCAGGGTGGCCGTATTGCCTTTGAATACTGGCACCAACAGCTCCGCCGCATCGCCGCTGGCGGCGAGCTTCTCCTCGAGAAATCGCGAGTCGCTCATGTAGCCGCGGCTCAGGATCAGATGCCCCTTGTCTTCAGCACTGTAGCGGCCCGTTAGGCTCTGCACCCAAAGCAGGTTGTTGCCTTGCACCTTCAGGCGCAGGGTGGTGTTGTCGAGCATGGACGTGGTCTTGCGCTGTTGGCCGTTGCTGGCATCCACGTACTGGAAGTAGTTGATCGTCGGCGCGGCGCTCTGGCTGCCCTGGTGGCGGTGCACAGCCTTGAGCAGCCTCGGCCAGCTGCTGCTGGCGCCGAAGCGTGTCTGCTCGTAGGCGGGGTTGTAGGTCGCGGCGCTCGGGGGTGCGTAGATGGACAGGCCATGGCTAAGGCGGTGGCGGAGTGAGTTTCGGCTGTCGACCACCGCGCCGTCCATCGCATCGACGAGTTGTTGAAACTCCGCCTGGGCGGGGAACTGCTCACCGAGGATCACCCGCGAGCGCTTCACCAAGTCCAGCAGATCGGAGCTCGACAGAGCCTGCTGAGCCTGCTTGCGGTTGGTGTCTTTGCCCTGTGGATTGAAGCTGTCCGCCCAGAAGATGGATCGCGTGAGGCTGGTCCAGTTCTGCCGGGCGGTGGGACCGATGCGGTTGGTCAGGGCGTCGATGGCGCCCTTCACCTGCTCTATCTTGCTCAGGTCGATGGCCGACTGCGTGGCCACCCGCTCGCCCGCCTGCTCCGTATGTTCACCGTAGCGGCGCACGATGTTCTGGGCGAGACGCTTGGGGCCGGCAGTGGATTCGGCGAAGGCCGGGAGGAGCACGTCGTAGGGCCAGCCGTAACCGGGCTCGACCGCCTGGGAGGCGACCATGAAGCGGGCGAAGTCAGCCACTTCGTAGGCGATCTCCACCTGCGCCATGAGGCACATGTCGAAGCCGATGAAATCGAGCTTGCGGCCCTGAGGGATGGCGCTGGAAAGGGCTTTGCGTAGCTCTGGAAGGCTCAGGTTGTCGTGGGACTGACCGTCGCCGGCGTCTTCGTCGTCGGCCATGCCTTGCCAGCCGCCGCCGTGGTCCCACATGACCAAGCCGTAGCGCTTGGCAGGGTAGTTGCCCACGCTGTACTGAATGAACTTCTCCAGGTTGCGTGGGTCGCCGGTGTTGATCTCACCAAGGCGCTTGATCTCCTCAGAAGCGAGGGTGCCGCGTTCCTGGTTCGGTCGCATGCGCAGGATGCGAGCGTCGGTCCAGTTACCGAGGCTCTCCGTATACTCCTTTGCACGATCGATGAGGACGATGATCTCCACGCCTTGCTCGGGCATGCCGGCCTCGATTTCGTCGAGGTCGATGAGGGCGGCGTCTTCGAGGTTATTGTCTGCCGCCATGTAGATCATCACCGTCCAGTCAGCGGGTGCTGCGGTCGCGGCTAAGCTGCAGCTCGTCAGGAGCACTAGCAAACCTATTGAATGCTTGAGGTAGGTCATCGACTGCTGCCCCCATCCTGTTCAGCCCAAGGGTCGCTTGGAGCGTCGGCCCATTGATCACCGCTCTCGGGCGCGCCATCGCCAGCCCAGGGATCGCTGGCGTTCGTCTCGGATCCGCTGGCCGTGTCATCGCCCAGCATTGCCTGGGCCTGCTCGTGACCTTCGGCGGCGGCCTGCTCGAGCCACTGGGTGGCGGCCGCATCGTCCCGGGGGATACCCTCGCCTGAGCGCAGGAGCCGGGCCAGGCGTACCATAGCCTCCGCGTTTCCTTGGTCGGCCGCGGTCCAGTACCAGCGGGCCGCTTTCGCTATGCTGCGCTCCACGCCAGTTCCCTTGGCGTAGAAGCTGCCCATATTCAGCTGCGCGATCGCGTTGCCGGCGCTCGCGGCGAAACGCATGTGCTCCACCGCCTTGAGCAGGTCCACGGGGATGCCACCATCCCCGGTACTTAGGAAGTAGCCGAGCTGAGCATGCGCATCGACGTAGCCTTGCTGGGCCGCCGCCTGATGCCAAGCGAAGGCGCTCTTCTCGTCCTTCGCAACGCCGTCGCCCTGCTCTAGGGCGAGGGCGAGGAAGTACTGGCTCGGCGCGTCACCCCTCTGCGCGGCGCGCTCGTAGTACCACGCGGCACTCTCGCGGTTGCGGGGGAAGGCGTTGATGCCGTTGATGGTGGAGCTGCTGCCCTGCCAGTAGGCGTGGCCGAGGAGTCGATGGGCGTGCACGTCGCCCTTGCTGGCGTCGGCGTTGAGCACGTCGATTGGGGTGGGGGCGCGTTGGGCGTCACCTATTTCCACCGTGGGCGCCCGGTCTTCGTAGATCTTGATGATCAGCTTGCTGTTCCGGAACTCGCTGGTAGTGGTGGACATGGGGCCCGGCCCGCAGGCGCCGAGGGTAAGCGTGATCGCAGCCGCTAGGGCCGAAAGGACGCGTTGCATGGTCGAATTCCTTAGGGGGCTACCGTCGTTAGCTCCTTAGGCGCGAGGGCAACGGATATCGGCTCAGGTCGTGGTCAGCTGATCCCTGGTGCGGGTGTTTTGACGAGCTGGTGGGTGGCATTTGACGTAAGTGGGCCTGGGGTGGGCGCTCGCACAGCCGTCTGTCTGAATGACTCACCGTACGCCAGCCGAAGAGCACCGTGGACTGAGGTGATCGACTCGGGGAAGTCGCTGCTTTCTGACAGGCTCCGCTGATCTGTCAGCAACAACAAAAACTACAGGAGATCAACAATGGCAGTCCTACCGCAATCGATGACCGCGACCCTGGTATGCACCTTACTGACTCAGGGCGCCTTGGCCTCCATTACCGAGGTGGACTACTTCTCTCTCGCCGGCACCGAGCTCATCGACTTCGAGGGGTTGATAGGCGGTGGCGCGCCAGGCACCAACTACGACGACCTAATCGATCTGGATGGTGCTACCTTCGGCGAGCGCTTCAACGGTCAGACCCTCGGGTTCAACGGCTTCTCGGACGTCCTCTCCGGAACTCCCATGGGCGGCTCCCTGTCCCTCGTCGCGGGTGACTCAAATCAGAACTTAAACATCTTCGAGCGCAGCGGATCGAATGTGCTGACGGGGTTGGGTCCTCTGGGGTTCCCGGACTTCGATGCGATAGGCGAGGGCGCCGTTTCCGTGCTGTTCGACAACGATCAGTCGGAGTTCGGCTTTCTCTCAGTCGGCGGCAATCTCGGCGGGGCTACCTTCGAGTTCTGGGCGCGCGATGGCAGTCTCATCGACACCCTGACCCCAATGGGCTTGGATACGGACTTCTTCGGGTTTACGACCGCGGATGGACTCGCGACCATCGCCGGCATCTCGATCTGGAACCTTGATCCTGCCGGGATCGGCTTTGACGACATCGTCTTCGACGTTCCCGGTATCCAAGTGCCCGAGCCAAGCTCGCTACTCCTCGTGGCGGTTGGCGTGCTCGGCGCTGCATACGCGCGCCGTGGGCGCCTTGCCGCTTGAGCGAGTACGCAGTACCGCCTAGCGCATACGCTAGTTAATGTAAGCGCGGGGAGCGCCGGCTCGGCGGCTCCCCGCAGGTTTGCCGGCTTTGCGGACTCGGGTGCCTGTGCTAGGTGCTTCCGGAAAATGAGCGAGCGCACCTAGGGATCTCCACGGGTGGTGCCGGCTCGCCGGGGTATCGACTGGCTTTACCGGCCGTCCATCCCGTAGCCTATGCCCTCGCGTTACAAGGAGGAGCATCGGCCAATGCCCATACCCCCACCGCGGTGCCGGACTGCGCCGACCCTGTGCAACGCCCTGATGTGTGCTTGGCTAATCGGGACTGGCGCCATCGCGTCAGCGGACGAGCAAGGCATGCGTCGAGGCCCGGCCGAGCCCGAGCTCGCTTGGCCCACGTCCACGCCGGCGGAGGAAGGTTTCGACACGCAGGCGCTGGACGCGCTCTTGGCGCTGATCGCCGAGACGCCGCCGCGCGATTTTCGTGTGCTTGCGGTCGCCCGCAACGGCAAGCTGGTGCTGAACGAGGGCTTCAATTCCTTCGCCCCGACCAACCTGCACGACATTCGCTCGGCGGGGAAGTCGGTAACATCGATGGTCGCTGGGGTCGCCGCCGGTCAGGGTCTGATCGATGTCACGGCTCCCGTTGCGAAGTACTTTCCGGAGCGGGATGTTCCGGAAGACTCGCCGCTGTGGGGCATTCGAGTGGAGCACCTACTGACCATGTCGGCGGGCCTCGCATCGGATGATTACGACGATGACTCGCCGGGTACTGAGGGGCGCATGGTTGCGCAGGATGACTACCTAGGATTTGTGCTGAGTCTGCCGATGGACTTCGAGCCCGGCTCGCGCTACGCCTACAGCTCCGCGATCGCATTCCTAGCGGGAGCGATCGTCGAGAATGCGGCCGGCGCCCGCTTGGAGGACTACGCCCGAGAACACCTCTTTGGTCCATTGGGCATCTACGAGCTGTACTGGCAGGTGTCACCGCGCGGTCGCACGACTGGCATGGGCAATCTGTACATGACCGCGGCTGACCTCGCCAAGCTGGGGCAGGTAATGCTGGATGAGGGGCGCTGGCGGGGGAGGCAGGTGCTGTCGAAGGACTGGATCGAGGCCTCGTGCCGCCAGGCTCTCAATATCGAGGATGAGGATCCCTTCGCCTACGGATACGGCTTCATGTGGTACCTAGCGCGGATCGCCGAGCGCGACGTCTTATTCGCCTCCGGCAACGGCGGCAACAAGATTTTCGTGGTGCCGGAGGAGTCGCTCGTCGTGGTGACCCTCTCGTCCGCCTACGGGCAAGGGCGTGGCCACACGCGATCCCATCTGATCTTTGAGCGCGTGTTGGCGGCGATCGAACAGCCGTAGCCGATGCGAGAGCTGATCGTCTTTAGGCACGCCAAGTCCAGTTGGGATGATCCCGAGCTCGAGGACATTGATCGGCCCCTCAACGCTCGTGGCAAGCGCGACGCGCCTGAGATGGGGCAGCGTCTGAGCAAGGAAGGGCGCGTGCCGGATCGGATTTGCTGCAGTCCGGCGCACCGTGCGCGCGCCACGGCGGAACTTCTTGCGCCCACGTTTGCGTTGGCGCTCGATAGGATCCTAATGATCGAGTCGCTCTACCCGGGGGATCCGCAGGATTGGCTGTGCACGATCAACGCGCTGGCCGACGACGACGAGCGCGTGCTCCTAATCGGCCACAATCCCGGCCTCACCGACACCGTCAACGCTTTGGCGGACGAGGATATCGACAACGTACCGACGGCGGCTTACGCGGCGATCGCACTCGATTCAATCACGTGGGAAGGTGTCGAGTGGGGGAGCGGGCAGCTCACGCGCTTCGACTACCCGAAGTCCCGCAAGCGTATCCGTTAGGGGCACTACATGTTCGAGTAGTTCGGACCGCCACCGCCCTCAGGCGTCACCCAGTTGATGTTCTGCTGCGGGTCCTTGATGTCACAGGTCTTGCAGTGCACGCAGTTCTGCGCGTTGATCCTCAGCATCTGAGCGCCGTGTTCCTGCACCACCTCGTAGACACCTGCAGGGCAATAGCGCTGGGCAGGCTCCTCGAACTTGGGAAGATTCACCGCGATGGGCAGGGCGGGATCTGCAAGCTGCAGGTGTACCGGCTGATCCTCTTCGTGGTTCGTGCTCGAGAGAAACACGGAGGACAGCTTGTCGAAGCTGATCACGCCATCTGGTTTGGGATACTCGATCTTGCTGGCCTGCGTCGCCGGCATCAGGGCGTCGTGGTCGGGGGTTCTGTTGCGCAGGGTGAAGGGCAGGCGGCCGCGGAAGATCGCCTGATCGACCCAGGTGAAAGCCGCGCCCAGCCAGAGTCCCAGCTTGTGCTGGGCCGGGCCGAAGTTTCGGCCTTGATGCAGCTCTTGATAAACCCAAGAGGCATCGACAGCCTTTGGATAAGCCTCCAGCGTCTGGCCTCCCTCGTCACCAGCGAACAGCGCCTCACAGACTGCTTCGGCGGCTAGCATGCCGGTCTTCATGGCGGTGTGATTGCCTTTGATCTTCACCCCGTTGAGGAAGCCTGCGTCGCAGCCTACGAGCATCCCGCCCGGAAACACGAGCTTTGGCAGCGACTGGATACCGCCCTTGTTGACGGCACGCGCGCCGTAGGACGCGCGTTCGCCACCCTCTAGCGTCTCGCGGATTCTGGGGTGTTGTTTCCAGCGTTGGAACTCATCGAAGGGGCTGAGGTGAGGATTGCGGTAGTTCAGCGCGATGATCAACCCGAGGAACACCTGGTTGTTTTCCGCGTGGTAGAGGAAGCCGCCCCCCTCCGTGTGGCTGTCGAGGGGCCAGCCGAGCGTGTGCACGACCAGGCCTTCGCGGTGTTTTTGGGGATCGATGCGCCAGACCTCCTTGAGCCCGATGCCGTAGTGCTGCGGGTCAGCGCCGTCACGCAGCTCAAAGCGCTGCATGAGCTGCTTGCCGAGGTGACCGTGGCAGCCCTCGGCGAAGATCGTGTATTTGGCGCGCAGCTCGTAACCCGCTTCGAAGGCGTCCTTCGCTTGGCCGTCGCGGCCGACGCCCATGTCCTGGGTAACGATGCCAACGACGCGATTGTCCTCTACCAGCACGTCGGCGGCGGGGAACCCGGGGAAGACGTTCACTTCCATCGCTTCGGCTTGTTCCGCCAACCAACGGCACAGCTTGCCCATGCTCACGATGCGGTTGCCGGCGTTGTGCATCGGAGGCGGGATGAACATGTCGGGCACGCGCATGGATTTGCTGTCCCCGCGCAGCATCCAGAATTCATCGCCATTCACCGCGCTGCCGAGGGGGGCGCCGTCGTTACCTGCATCGGGAAACAGCTCGTCCAGTGCGCGCGTCTCCAAGACGGCGCCGGACAACACGTGCGCGCCGATCTCCGAGCCCTTCTCGACAAGACAGACACTGAGGTCCTCGCCCCTCTCCTGGCAGAGCTGGCGGATGCGGCAAGCCGCGGCGAGGCCCGAGGGGCCGCCGCCGACGATGACCACATCGAACTCCATCGTCTCGCGTTCTATGTCAGCCATGCGTGATCACCAGGGCGCGCCACTGGGGCGAGCATGTTGGGTCGTTTCCCGTGGGAGCGTTGGACGCGGGGTGCCTCATAGGTTGGCTCCACTCTCAATGGATCCGACGATCGGAATCGGGTGCTGGATTGCGCGACATGAGATCTCGCGGCGCGTGGCGACGCCTTCGGCGCGTGAGCCCCCCGCGCAGGCGCGTTTGCCGGCAATCACCCCAGCCGTGACATTGTAGCCGATCGCCTCGTGAGCTTCTCCTTGCGCTCGGTGCGTCTATCGTTGGCGGGGCAGGATCAGGCCCGGCGGCTGCAGCTGAGGAGGGTGAGGCGGTCGGCTTTGTCGGGGCCTTCGCGCAGGCGGCTGTGGTGGAGCGGACCGGGACGCGCCATCGCGTTGATCGTGAATTGGCGGCAGGGATCGTCTTTGCCGCCCTTGTGGTGCGGCCCCGGCTGCATCTCCAGGAGCAGCTCCGCGATGGGAGACGGTTGCGCCTCAGCTGCTGCACGGAGGTGGCGATAGTGCCGCGGGGGCTTCCCGGAGGGGCTGTGGATCGGGTGATTGATTGGGCTCGGCCGTGAGTGGCGTCCGTCGGTGATGGAGTGGGCGATGTGCTCCGAGGCGCGCGCGATGCGCGCGTAAACGGGAGCTGCCTGCGGGCGAGAGCTACCT
Organism: Pseudomonadota bacterium; assembly: GCA_039193195.1. Taxonomy (NCBI): domain Bacteria; kingdom Pseudomonadati; phylum Pseudomonadota; species Pseudomonadota bacterium. Next base: position 72,292 of record JBCCWS010000013.1, on the reverse strand, counting down.
GGTGTTCGGTCCCACCGATCCGTTCCCACTGCGGTCCGTCTGCTCGAGCTACTGTCGCAAGCGAGCGGAGATGGTCGCGACGGTGTCGCGCTCTCCGGCATCTTCGTTGGTATCTGGCTGTGTTCCCCTTGGCTCGACTACTAGAGCAGAACGATGCTCAGAGCGATGTAGTAAGTCGAGTTGGTTTTGGTAACACCGGGGCGGCGAGCAGTAGCGCTGGCGGCGTGAAGGTTGACGGTGTCACCGACTTGCTCATCGGAGCGCCATTCGCAGACGAGCCCGGGGCAGCTGCGCACTGGGAGGGGCTACGTGGTGTTTGCGCGCGCGCGAGGGTTGCGCCAACCTTAGATCTCGTCGACCGCCGGCAACAAGACTCCAAGCCGTGACCCCAAAGGTGAGGTCACTAGCTCAAACAGAAATTGGCTCAGGAATTGGCTTATGAGTGGTTCGCAAGAGAAAGGTGCCCTGAGTGCCGGCCGCCTCGGCATCGTCCTAGCTAGCGTGGCGCTCGTCGCCGTGGCGGGCCTCTCGCACTGGCAACGCGCTTCACGAGAGCCGGTCGTCGAGGCTGTACAGGGCGGTCGCTTGCTGCCGACCCTCGCGGAGTTTCAGGCGCTGCGCCGCCAGGGTGAGTTTGGTGCCAACTCCCTGCAGGCGTTTGAGGCGCTCGAAGACGACTCCCTAGCGGCACGCGTCGGTACGATCCGCCTCGACCTCGAGTATGGCAACTTCAAGATTCTGCCCGGTTCGCCTGGCGAAGGCGTGCGCATCACCGGCACCTACGAACCCGACGCCTTTCGCCTCGAAGAGCAGTACGAGGAGGCCGACGGCGCCTGGCTGTACCAGATCACCTTCGGCGCCAAAGGCGGCACGGTGGGCATGGTCCTGAGCGGTGCGGGCAATCAACCTCAAAACGACCTCACCATCACCTTGCCACCTGATCTGCTGTTCGATCTCAAGGGGGAGTGGGGGATCGGCAAGCTCGATGCTGAGCTCGGCGGACTCTGGCTGCGGACCGTCGATCTGCAGACCCGCACGGGCGATCATCGCTTGGCTTTTAGCCTACCGACCCAGTGGCCCGTGCGGCGCCTGGAGGTCGATAAGGGGGTTGGCGAGTTGGCGATCCGGCAGCTAGGCAACGCCTCGGCGCAGTTCACCAGCGTGCAACAGTCCATCGGTAGCGCGCGGGTTGATCTCGGGGGCGCCTGGCTGATCGACGGCGAGGTGCAGATCACGTCGCGCGTCGGGGAACTTGGCGTCGACGCGCCGGATCGGGCGTACCTCGAGGTGGCGAAGACCAGCGTGTGGGTGGGTGAGAGTGTCATCGACCCGGATGCGCAGGCCTTGGAGGTGCCCCTTGGTGCGCCGACCGTGAACCTTCGCGCGGAGCTCGGCGTTGGCGAGCTCCGGGTGAGGCCCCCAAGAGAGCCCGAGAGCCTGGCGCCGCCGGAGGCCATCGAGCAAGGGAATGCCGAGAGCGACGACGAGCTTATATGAGCATCCTAAGCTAAGCTCGCCGTGAGTCTGCGCAGCGGCCTCGCCGCGCTCTATTCCAGCGATTGGTGCTTCAGGTTGTGATGGTCACCACCTGAACTGACTGACAGCGTCCGCTCTCCGCTTTGATCGGCGGCCTTCAAGGACAGTGGCCGATCGTTGGTCAATTGATCGCCTTTCTCCTGTCCGCGAGAAGCAGGTGTTTAAGCGGCCGGATACTTGTTTCTTCACTTGGCGAAAAGCACATAGGCATTCTCCGCGCCGTTGCACTTCGTTGAGAGTGGCCCGGATATCTCTGTGCTTTCGATCAGATCCCAAATGCAGGTGCTGCCATAGAGCCTGTCGACTCGCAATCCCGCTTTGTCGTAGATCGAGAGCTAGTTCGTGCCAAGATCGAACAGCTTGACGAGATGATCAATGAGCTCATTGCAATTCGATCTTGTCTTCGCAGTGTTGCGGATTGCCCCGCAGAGAATCACTATGCCTGCCCAACAATCTGGAAGTTGCTGAAGACTGCGTTTCGACACAGACCAAAAAATCAGTCGTCAGTCTTGCCCAGTCGAATGGCGCCTTTGGCTTGTGCGCCCGACCGGCCGAACCTGAGGTCGGCCGCCCGAGCGGCTGATCGAGGGGCCGCAGCGGCCGAATGGATGATGTGGTCGTGACAGTGCCTCTCCGGTGAAGTCTGACTTATCGCAGCTGCTAGTCGGTGCAGCCCGCCGCTTCGAGCGCCTCGCTCGCCTCGAGCCACTCCCATTCCAGGGTCTCGATTAGCGCCTTGTGTTCGCCCTGCTCTTTCAGCAGCGACTTCAATGCGTCCCTGCGCGCGCTATCTGCGTAAAGGCCCGTATCTGCGAGCTGCGACTCAATGCTCAGAAGCCTCTCGCGGTGCGTGCTGAGCTCCTTCTCAATCCGCTTGACGCGATCGAGAAGCGGTTTCAGGCGCTTGCGCTCCTCTGCCTGCGCCTTGCGCTGATCTTTCTTATTAGGTCCGCGCGCAGATGACGTTCCCGCCCTGGCCACCGTGGCGGCGTACTCCGTCTCGCGCTCCTTGAGCCAGTTCGGATACTCATCGAGGCTCTCGGCAAAGCGATCTACCTTGCCGTCGTGCACTATCAGCAGCTCATCGCACGCGCTTCGCAGCAGGTGGCGGTCGTGGGAGATCACCACCACAGCGCCAGCGTACTCCATTAAGGCAATGCTCAGCGCCTGGCGCATCTCGAGATCGAGGTGGTTGGTCGGCTCGTCGAGCAGCAGCAGATTGGGCCCTTGTCGGATCAGTAGCGCCAGTACTAGCCGGGCCTTCTCACCGCCGGAAAACGGCGAGACGGGTTCGAAGATGCGCTCGCCGTTGAAGGCGAAGCGACCGAGGAAGTTGCGATGGTCTTGCTCCCGGTCATCGGGCGCGACCCGTCGCAGGAGCTCGATCGGGCTTTGCTCGGGGTCTAGGAGTTCGAGCTGGTGCTGAGCGAAGTAGCCGATGTGCGTGTCCTTGGCTAGCGTGCGCTCGCCCGTGAGTAGGGTGGTGCCGCTGGAGAGTGCCTTCACCAGGGTCGACTTGCCGGCGCCGTTCACGCCGAGCAGTCCGATGCGATCGCCGGCGGCGAGGGTGAGGTTCACGCTGCCAAGGACGGTCGTCTCACCGTAGCCTACCGATACATCGCGCAAGCTCAGGAGATGCTGGGGTTGCTTGGTCGGCTCGGCGAAGCGAAAGCTGAACTGCGAGTCCACGTGCGCTGGCGCGATCTGCTCCATGCGTTCGATCATCTTCAAACGGCTCTGCGCCTGCTTCGCCTTTGAGGCCTTGTAGCGAAAGCGATCGACGAAGCTTTGCAGGTGCTTCACTTGTTTCTGTTGCCTTACATGCATCGCTTGCTGCAGGGCGAGCTGTTCGGCGCGAATCTTCTCAAACTCGCTGTAGTTGCCCGTGTAGAGTTGCAGCGCGCGGTGCTCAATGTGCGCCATGCGTGTGCACACAGCGTCAAGGAAGTCCCGGTCGTGGGAAATCACGAGCAGCACGCCCTCGTAGGCCCTGAGCCAGCGTTCGAGCCAGAGGATGGCCGGTAGGTCCAGGTGGTTGGTTGGCTCATCGAGCAGCAGGATGTCGGAGCGACACATCAGCGCGCGGGCGAGGTTCAGGCGCATGCGCCAACCGCCAGAGAAGGCCTCTACGGGCTTGCTGTACTCCTCGGGCGCGAAGCCTAGTCCGTGCAGCAGGCGCGCGGCGCGCGACTGTGCCGTGTAGCCGTCGATCAGTTCCATGCGCTCGTAGAGGTCGTGCAGATCGGTCTTGCCTGCAGCCTCGCCACGGGCGATGGCGATCTGCACGTCGCGCAGTTCGCTGTCGCCGTCCATGACGTACTCCACCGCAGGCGCCACGCCGTGCGGGCTCTCCTGGGCGACGTGGGCGATGACGTCTCTTGGGTCGATGGAGAGCGTGCCGTCGTCGGGTTCGAGCTCGCCGAGGAACATGGCGAAGAGGGACGACTTGCCGCAGCCGTTGGCACCGATCACGCCCATGCGCTGGCCCGCATGAATCTGTAGGGTCGCGTCCGAGATGAGCACTTCGCGCCCGCGCCGTACGGCGATGTCGGTTAGGGACATCATCGCTACGCCGCCCGGGGTACGAGGTATCGTCGGAAATACACCACGAGGTTATTAGCGGCGTGCAAGATGATCGGCGCCGCAAGGGATTGGAATCGGAAGTAGCCCAAGCAGGCGAAGACGCCGAAGACGAAGGCGCCCAACACGTCCTGATGGAGCAGGGCGAATACCATCGAGGAGGAGATCACGGCCGTCCTCCGTCCCCACTTTGCCGCTAGTCGCCCGAGCATGAACCCACGACATAGCACCTCTTCCACGAACGGTGCAGCAATCACCAATGACACCACCGTGCCCCCATTGAGGAGTAGCGCGTTTGCTCGCTCGGGGGGGCACAAGTAGCTCAGAGCCGTCGATGGCCCACCAAAGACAAACTCCGGCGCCACGAACGATAGAGGGTAGAACAGCGCGTAGAACAGAAACACAGCCGTGCTCACCATCGCAATGCCGAGCAGCATTAGGTCCCTCGTCTCCCGCCTGGCGGGTACGGCCGATGACGCCACTCAACCCCTCCCTTGGGAGCCAGCATGCCCACAGCACGATAATGGCTGCCCCGTACGATGCGATCTCCATCGCCAGCACGGCGGGCGTAACCTCGTAGACGTCAAAGTCGACGTCGAGGAGAAAGGCCCCGAGTAGGTAAGGCAGCGCGAACCCCGCGACCGCAAGCGGGAGCACGTATCGCAGCTTCGCGTCTTGAACCAGCGCGTGCATCACCGTGCACGGCTGCTGGCTTTCGAGCCGCGGCCTATCGCACTGCGCCCCTGGCGCGCTAGCTCACGGCAGGTGTGCACGCGCTAGGTACTCCGTGCTTTGCATCTCGAGCAGGCGGCTGTGTGTACGCTCAAACTCAAAGTTGAGTCGCTCCCCAGCGTAAAGGCCTTCCAAGGGTGCCGCGGCCGACAGAATCAACTTCACATTGCGATCGTAGAACTCATCCACCAGGGCGATGAAGCGCCGCGCCTGGTTTTCCATCTGCGAGTTCAGCACTGGCACCGCGGAGACCATCACCGTATGGAACTCCTGAGCGATCTGTATGTAGTCCACCTGGCCGCGAGGCCCGTCGCAGATCGCGAAGAAGTCGAACCAGACAACACCGTCCGCAACGCGCTCGACCTGGATCGAGCGCCCTTCGATGTGCAGTGGGCCACCGTGGCACTGTCCATCGGTGCAGAAGGCGTCGAAGTACTGGTTGAGATTCCGCTTAGCCTGCTCATCGAGTGGATGATGGTAGATCTCAGCGCGTTCGAGCAGGCGCAGGCGATAGTCCGTACCTCCGTCGAGGTTTAGCACTCGTGTGTGTTGCTCGAGTAGGCCGATCGCAGGCAGGAAACGCGCGCGCTGCAAGCCGTCCTTGTAAAGCCGTGATGGCGGTACGTTGGACGTTGCTATCAGCGTGACGCCTCGGTCGAACAGTTCGCCGAACAGCGTGCCCAGGAGCATGGCGTCCGTGATGTCCGAGACAAACAACTCGTCGAAACACAGCACCTGAGCACGCTCGGCGAAGTGGGCGGCGACGTGTTTGAGCGGATCGCTCGTGTCCTGCAAGGTGGCGAGCGTGTTGTGCACTTCGTACATGAAGCGGTGGAAGTGGGCGCGATAGCGTTGCTCGAGCGGCAGACACTCGTAGAAGAGATCCATGAGCCAGGTCTTACCTCGCCCCACACCGCCCCACATGTAAAGGCCTTTCACAGGACCGGTGCTCGACTCGCGCGAGCGACCCAAGAGCGCCCTAAGGGCGCGGGTAACAGATGGCCCCGTGGACGGTGTGTCGGCCCTTTCAACCAGCCGCTTGGTCAGATCGCAGAGTATCTCGACGGCTTCTGCCTGCGCGGGGTCGGCTAGGGCCTCGCCGCTATCGATGAGTTGCTGGTAGCGTCGCTTGAGCTCCATCGCGAGGATGTGCGCCGTTAGGCAAGCCTATCGGCGAGGTGGAAATCGGCGTCTGTCGCGTCGCGGACCTGCGCCACCGTGACCTCCGGCGCCAGCTCTACCAACGTGAGGCCCTTCTCATCGATTTGCATCACGCCGAGATCGGTGATGATCTCATCGACCACGCCAACGCCAGTCAGCGGCAGGGTGCACTCGGGTAGGATCTTCGGCGAGCCATCGCGCGCCGTGTGCTCCATGATCACCACGACCTTCTTTACGCCCGCGACCAAATCCATCGCGCCGCCCATGCCCTTCACCATCTTGCCCGGGATCATCCAGTTGGCGAGGTCGCCGTTGGCGGCTACCTGCATGGCGCCGAGGATCGAGAGGTCGATGTGGCCGCCGCGGATCATGGCGAAGCTGTCGGCGGAGGAGAAGTAGCTGGTCTGCTTTAGCTCCGTGATGGTCTGCTTGCCGGCATTAATGAGGTCCGCATCCACCTCTTCTTCGAGGGGGAAGGGGCCCATGCCGAGCATGCCGTTTTCGCTCTGGAGCGTCACGGTCATGCCTTCGGGGATGTAGTTGGCGACTAGCGTTGGCATGCCGATGCCGAGGTTCACATAGTAGCCGTCGCGCAGTTCGCCGGCGGCGCGGCGGGCGATGTCGTTTCTGGACCAAGACATAGCGTTAGGCTCCAGCTTCGCGCAGGGTGCGCTGTTCGATGCGTTTCTCGTAGTGCTCGCCGCGGATCAGGCGGTCGACGAAGATGCCGGGCGTGTGGATCTGATCGGGGTCGAGTTCGCCCACTTCCACAAGCTCCTCCACCTCGGCGACGGTGATGCGCCCGGCGGTGGCCATCATCGGATTGAAGTTGCGCGCGGTCTTGCGGTAGACGAGGTTGCCCTCCGCATCGCCCTTCCAGGCCTTCACCAGGGAGACGTCGGCGGTGAGGCCGGTCTCGAGCACGTAAGTGATGCCGTTGAAATCCTTTAGCTCCTTACCCTCGGCGATCTTGGTGCCAACGCCCGTGCGCGTGTAGAAGCCGGGGATGCCGGCACCGCCGGCGCGGATGCGCTCGGCGAGGGTGCCCTGGGGGTTGAACTCGAGCTCCAGCTCGCCGCTGAGGAACTGCTTCTCGAAGGTTTTGTTCTCGCCCACGTACGAGGAGACCATCTTCTTAATCTGGCGGGTGTGCAGGAGGAGACCTAAGCCAAAGTCGTCGACGCCGGCGTTGTTGCTGATGACCGTGAGGCCTTTGGCGCCCGAGTCGCGCAAGGCCGCGATCAGCTGCTCGGGAATGCCGCAGAGGCCAAAGCCTCCCGCCATCAGCGTCATGTCGTCGCGCAGGAGCCCCGTCAGGGCCGCCGTGGCGTCGCTGAAGATCTTGTTGTTCATCCCCGCTCCCTAGTGATGTTGGGCCCTAGCCGATGGCGGTTTCGAGTTCCGGCAGCAGCGTGAACAGGTCGCCCACCAGGCCGTAGTCGGCGATCTCGAAGATCGGCGCCTCCGGATCCTTGTTGATAGCGACGATGATACCCGCGTCCTTGATGCCCGTAACGTGCTGGATGGCACCGGAGATGCCGATGGCGAGGTAGAGGTCCGGCGCGATGATCTTGCCGGTCTGCCCCACCTGCATGTCGTTGGGCACGTAGCCTGCGTCCACGGCCGCGCGCGAGGCACCGACGGCGGCGCCCAGCTTATCGGCGAGGGAGAAGATCACCCTGAAGTTCTCCTCGCTGCCCACGCCGCGGCCGCCAGAGACGACGCGCGGCGCGGACTGCAGATCCGGGCGCTCGCTCTGCTGGGTGGCGAGACCGATGTACTCGGAATGGCTCGGCAGCTCCGCCGCGACGCTGACCGCTTCGATGGGCGCCGCGCTGGCGCCCTCCGCCGCCGCCTGGAAGGAGGCGGTGCGCACGGTGCCGATGATCTTCACGCCCTCGGGCACCTTCACGTCGACGATGGCGTTGCCTGCGTACATGGGCCGGCGGAAGCTGCGGGCACCCGCATCCACCACCTCCATGATGTCGCTCACCTGCGGCGCGCCGAGCAGGGCGGCGGCGCGGGGCAGCACGTCCTTGCCGAAGGTGGTGGACGGGGCGAGCACGGCGTCGTAGCCGTCGGCGAGCGCTGCGATCTGGGGTGCCAGGACGGCGGCCAGAGGCACACCGTTTTCGGCGCGCTCGACGGTGAGCACCTTCGCTACGCCCTCGAGCTGAGCGGCGGCGTTAGCCACATCGCCCGCGCTGGCTGCGAAGACCACCACGTGCACCTCACCGCCGAGGCCGTTGGCGCAGGCTAGGGCGCGCGCGGTGGAGGGGTTCAGGGTGTTGCCGTCGTGTTCGGCTAGGAGCAGGACCTTCATGCTCATCACAGGACTCCTCGGGACTTGAGCGCGGACACCAGGGTGGGCACGTCTTCCACCATCTCACCGCGGCTGCGCTGAGGGGGCGGGGCGTAGGTCAGGGTTTCCAGGCCCGGCGGGGCCTCCACGCCGAGATCGGCCAAGGCGATCTCCTCCAGCGGCTTGCGCTTGGCCTTCATGATGTCCGGCATCTTCACGAAGCGCGGCTCGTTCAAGCGCAGGTCGGTAGTGACGACCGCGGGCAACTGCACACGGATCGTCTCAAGGCCCGCGTCGACTTCGCGCACGGTGGTGGCGCTGTCGCCGTCCACCTTCAGCTCCGAGGCGAAGGTGGCCTGGGGGCGGCCCCACAGGGCGGCGAGCATCTGACCCGTTTGGTTGCAGTCGTCATCGATCGCCTGCTTGCCGGTGATCACTAGGCCCGGGGCTTCCTTCTCCACCAGCTTGAGCAGGGTACGCGCGGCGTAGAGCGGCTGCATGTCGATGTCGTCCGCACGTACCAAGATGGCGCGGTCTGCGCCCATGGCCAGCGCCGTGCGCAGCTGCTGCTGGCAGTCGGCGGAGCCGATGGAAGCGACCACCACCTCGCTTGCCACGCCGGCCTCGCGCAGGCGCAGGGCTTCCTCCACGGCGATCTCGTCGAAGGGATTGACGCTCATCTTCACGCCGTCGGTCTCCACGCCGGAGCCGTCGCGCTTCACCTGCACGCGCACGTTGTAGTCGATCACGCGCTTGACGGTTACCAGAATTTTCAACTCATATTCCTCTTAGGTTACTCAAAATCCGCGCTTCGCGCCTACTTCGGCTGCATGCGGATGGCGCCGTCCAGACGGATGGTCTCGCCGTTCAGGTAGCTGTTGCCCACGATGGTGGCGACCATGTCGGCGAACTCCGCCGGATCACCAAGACGAGAGGGGAAGGGCACCTGCTGCGCCAGGGACTCGCGGAACTCCTCCTTCACCACTTCCATCATCGGCGTCATGAAGATACCGGGGGCGATGGTCATCACGCGCACGCCGATGCGCGAGAGCTCGCGGGCCATCGGCAGCGTGAGGCCGACCACGCCGCCCTTGGATGCCGCGTAGGCGACCTGGCCGATCTGCCCGTCGTAGGCGGCGACAGAGGAGGTGTTGACGATCACCCCACGCTCGCCCTGCTCGTTGGGCTCGTTGTGCTGCATGACCTCGGCGGCCGTACGCCCGAGCAGGAACGTGCCCACCAGGTTGATGGTGATCGTGCGCGCGAATTGCTCTGCGGGCATCGGCGCCTCGCGGCCGAGCACGCGTCCGGCACCGAGAACGCCGGCGCAGCTCACGGCGAGGTCCACGCCGCCGAAGGCCTCACGGGCCGCGTCCACGGCGGCTTCCACGCTGGTCTCGTCGGCCGCGTCCGTGCGCACGAACAGGGCGCGCTCGCCGAGTTCTGCCGCGAAGGCCTGGCCGCGCTCTTCGTCTATATCGAGCAGGGCCGCGTGGCCCCCCTCGGCGATCACCCGACGGGCGACGGCGGCGCCAAGGCCCGAGGCGCCGCCCGAGATGACGGCGCGGCTGCGCGTGATATCCATGTGTTTCTCCCTTCGTGTCACCGCTGTCGCCCGCGGGGGGCACGGCGGCGAGGCGTTAGTGTACGGGTTCGCCGCGCTCTTCGAGGCGCAGCTGGCCGAGGCGGCTGCTCGGCGGGCGGCCGAGAGCGTCGCTGATGAACAGGCTGGCGTCGATCAGGCGCTCCAGGTCTACGCCGGTCTCGACGCCGAGGCCCTGGAGCATATAGAGCAGGTCCTCGCTGGCCACGTTGCCGCGGGCGCCGTTGGCGTACGGGCAGCCGCCGAGGGCGGCGACGGAGGAGTCCACCGTGGCCACGCCGAGCTGCAGGCAGGCCATGACGTTGGCCAGGGCCTGGCCGCGCGTGTCGTGGAAGTGGACCGCCAAGTGCTCCACCGGCACTTCGGTCATCACGGCTTCCACCATGCGCTGGGCGGCGGCGGGCGTGCCGATGCCGATCGTGTCGCCGAGGGAGATCTCGTAGCAGCCGAGCTCCGAGAGTTCCCGCGCGACGGCGGCAACCTTACTCGGCTCGATGTCTCCCTCGTAGGGGCAACCGAGGGCGCAGGAGACGTACCCGCGCACGCGCAAATCGTTCTCCGCGGCGAGCTCCATCACCGGCGCGAAGCGCTCCAGCGACTCCTCGATGGTGACGTTCGTGTTACGGCAGTTGAAGGTATCCGAGGCCGCGGTGAACACGGCGACTTCGCGCACGCCCACATCGATGGCGCGCTTGAGCCCGGTCACGTTCGGCACGAGCACGGGGTAGTAGATGTTCGGGTTGCGCTCGATGGAACTGAACACCTCGGTGGCGTCCGCCATCTGCGGCACCCAACGGGGGCTAACGAAACTCGTCGTCTCGATGGTGCGCAAGCCCGACTGGGAGAGTCGATTGATGAACTCGATCTTGAGCTCCGTGGGCACGGGGTTGGGCTCGTTCTGCAAGCCGTCGCGCGGACCCACTTCCACCATCTTCACCCGCTTGGGCAGATCGCCCATGAAGTCGCCTGATCGCATCAGGACTCCTCCTGCTGCAGGGTGACCAGAGGCACTTCGGCATCGACCATGTCGCCGACGGCGCAGTGCACGGCTTCCACGCGACCGGCCTTGCGGGCGCGTACGGTGAATTCCATCTTCATGCCTTCGAGGGTGAGCAGGGCGGCGCCTTCGGCGACCTCATCGCCTTCGCTCACCTCCAACGCGACCACCGTGCCGGGCATGGGGGCCGTCGGATTGCTGTCCTCGTCCGCGGCCGCTCGCGCGACGGGGTAGGCCGAGGTGACGTCGAGTTCCTGCAGGCGGCCGTCCGCGTGGACCAGCAAACGTTCGCCATGGCGGGTGACCTGGACGGCGCCGAAGGCGTTGTCGCCGACCGCAAGGGCGAAGGGACCGGCGCTCGGCTCGCCGCGCGTGCGTACGCTGTAGAGCGCCGCTGCGGCTTCCGTGCCCTCTTCGCGGACGAGGATCTCCAGGGCGGGGCGTCGGTCGCTCACCTCGAGGATGAACGCTTGCCCCGAGTGGGCGGTGAGGCGCAGGCGACGCACGTCGACACCCGCGGCGCGCCAGTGGTCGTCGCGCAGCCAGGGGCTGGCCGCCTCCTGTGCGTCGCCGATCAAACGGCGCGGCGCCGTAAGCGCGGCGGCCGCGGCCAGCAGGTGGGCGGGACTGATCCGCCCAGCGCCGGCGACGAGAGCGGCGAGTTCGCGATCGACGAACGTCGTGTCGACGTCGCCTGCGTCGAAGGCGGGGTGGCCCAGGAGCTCGCCGAGCAGGGGCACGTTGTTGCCCACGCCGACGACGGTCGTCTCGCCGAGGGTCTGACGCATGCGATGCAGGGCCTGCGTGCGGTCCTCGCCGTGGCAGATGAGCTTCGCGATCATCGGATCGTAGTGGATGCTCACGGCGTCACCCGTCTCCACGCCCGAGTCGATGCGCAAACCGGGGGTGGTCTCGGGATCGGGGAACACTAGCGCCTCGATCGTGCCGGTGGCCGGCAGGAAGTCCTGCTCCGGGCGCTCGGCGTAGAGACGACACTCGATCGCGTGTCCCTGGGTGGTGATCTCATCCTGGCTGACAGGCAGGGCCTCGCCCGCCGCCACGGCCAGCTGGCACGCCACCAGGTCCACGCCCGTGATCATCTCCGTGACCGGGTGTTCCACCTGCAGGCGCGTGTTCATCTCCATGAAGTAGAAGCGTCGCTGATCGTCGACGATGAACTCGACGGTGCCCGCATTCTCGTAGGCGACGGTGCGCGCGGCTTCCACCGCGGCGGCCGTGATGGCGCTGCGCAGCTCGTCGTCGCAGTAGGGGGACGGCGTCTCTTCGATGATTTTCTGGTGCCGGCGCTGGACCGAACACTCACGTTCGTAGAGGTGCAGCACGTTGCCGTGGGCATCGCCGATCACCTGCACTTCGATGTGCCGCGGGCGTTCCAGGTAGCGCTCGACGATCAGGCGATCGTCGCCGAAGGCGCTCATCGCTTCGCGGCGCGCGCCGGCGGCGGTGGCCACGAACTCATCGCTCGAGCGCGCCACGCGCATGCCCTTGCCGCCACCGCCCGCGCTGGCCTTGATCAGCACGGGGTAGCCGATGGCTTGCGCCTCAGCCCGCAGGCGTTCGTCGGACTGGTCGTCGCCGTCATAGCCCGGTAGCACGGGCACGCCAGCGTCGCGCATGCGGGCGCGCGAGGCGGCCTTGGAACCCATGAGTTCGATCGCATCGGCGCCGGGACCCACGAAGCGCAGCCCCGCCTCACGCACCCGTTGGGCGAAGGTGGCGTTCTCGGACAGGAAGCCGTAGCCCGGGTGCACGGCGTCGGCGCCCGAGAGGGCGGCGGCCTCGAGCAGGGCATCGATGTTCAGGTAGCTCTCGCTGGCCGGGGCGTTTCCGATGGGCCAGGCCTCGTCGGCCTCGCGCACGTGGCGGGCGTTAGCGTCGGCGGTGGAGTACACGGCCACGCTTGCCACGCCGAGCTCGCGGCAGGTGCGCATGATGCGGCAAGCGATCTCGCCGCGGTTTGCGATCAGGAGTTTGGTCAGCTTCGCCACGCGGGTGTCCGTTTGTCGAGGAAGGCGCCGATGCCCTCGCGCCCCTCGGCGCTGTCGCGCACGCGGGCGATGAGGTCGGCGGTGTAGGCGTCCGTTTCCTTCGCATCGGCATGAGTGCCGCTCGCGAGGGTGTTGATCAGGGTCTTGGCTTCGCGCTGGGCGGCGGGGCCGGCCTGGGCGAGTTCGCGCAGGAGTTGTTCCAGGCGTGCGTCGAGCACCGGTGCGGGCACTACCTCGTGGACGAGGCCGATGCGTTGCGCGGTGGCGGCGTCGAAGGACTCGCCCGTGAGGAAGTAGCGATGGGCCTGGCGCGCGCCGATGGCCTCGACCACGAATGGCGAGATCACGGCGGGCACGAGCCCGAGGCGCACCTCGCTGAGGGCGAAGCGCGCATCGTCCGCGGCGAGCACGATGTCGCAGGCGCTCGCGAGGCCCACGGCACCCCCGTAGGCGTAGCCGTGCACGCGGGCGACCACCGGCTGGGGCAGGTCCGCCAGGCGTCGCAGCATCTGCGCCAGGGCGAGGGCGTCATCGCGGTTAGCCTGCGCGTCTGCCGCGGCCATGCGTTTCATCCAGTTGGCATCGCCGCCGGCGGAGAAGGAGCGCCCTTTCCCGCGCAGCACGATCACCCGCGCCTCGGCGTCGCCCGCCAGGGAGGCGAATGTTTCTGAAAGGGCGGCGATCGTGTGCTCGTCGAAGGCGTTGTGAACCCGGGGCCGGTCGAGGGCTACGGTGACGACGCTGTCTTCGCGGGTGATCTGGAGGGGTGAGTCGCTCATCGCAAGGTATCGGGCCCTACCAGGTGCCCGTGTTCCCCATGCTCGCCCAAGGCTCGCGCGGCGGCAGGGAGCCGCCCTTCTGCAGTAGCTCGATGGAGATGCCGTCGGGGCTGCGCACGAAGGCCATGTGGCCGTCGCGCGGCGGGCGGTTGATGGTGACGCCCGCGTCCATGAGCTTCTGGCACAGGGCGTAGATGTCGTCGACGCGGTAGGCGAGGTGGCCGAAGTTGCGCCCGCCCGTGTACTCCTCGGGGTCCCAGTTATGGGTCAGCTCGACCATCGGCGCGCTGCGCTCGCGCGCCGCGGCCGCATCTTCTGGGGCGGCGAGAAAGACCAACGTGAAGCGGCCCTTCTCGTAATCGCGACGATCGATGAGCTCCAGACCGAGCTTCTCGCAGAAGAAGTCCAGGGCGGCATCGAGGTTGGCGACGCGGATCATGGTGTGCAGGAATTGCATGAGGCTCTCGGAGTACCTGTCGTAGACGTTAGCTTACATGCGGAACACGCCGTATCCCGGCCCGTCGTCGCGCGGCACGCGCAGCACGCTGGACAGGGCCAGGGACAGGACTCGTCGCGTGTCCACCGGATCGATCACGCCGTCATCCCACAGGCGGGCCGTGGCGTGGTAGGGGTTGCCCTCGGCTTCGTACTGGCCGGCGATCTCGTCCTTGAAGGCCTGCTCTTCGGCCTCGGGCCACTCGCCGCCGCGCGCTTCTAGGCCGTCGCGACGAATCTGGGCCAATACGGACGCGGCCTGCTCGCCGCCCATCACGGAGATGCGTGCATTGGGCCAGCTCCAGAGGAAGCGACCACCGTAGGCGCGCCCACACATGGCGTAGTTGCCGGCGCCGAAGCTGCCGCCGATGATCACCGTAAGCTTGGGCACGACGCTCGTGGCCACGGCGTTCACCATCTTGGCGCCGTCCTTAGCGATGCCGGCCTGTTCATACTTCGAGCCGACCATGAAGCCGGAGATGTTTTGCAGGAACAGCAGCGGGATGCCGCGCTGGTTGCACAGCTGGATGAAGTGCGCGCCCTTCAGCGCACTCTCGGAGAAGAGGATGCCGTTGTTGGCGATGATGCCCACCCGATAGCCACCGAGGTGGGCGAAGCCCGTGACGAGCGTCTTGCCGTAGAGCGGTTTGAACTCCTCGAACTCCGAGTCGTCCACGAGACGCGCGATCACTTCGCGCACGTCGTAGGGGTAGCGGTTCTCCGTCGGCAGCACGCCGTAGAGCTCTTCCGGCGCGTAGCGTGGTGGGCGCGGCGCGCGGTCTGGGGCAACCGGGGCTGGCTGGTTTAGGTGGCTGACCACGCCGCGGGCGAGTTCCAGGGCATGCGCGTCGTTGTCCGCGAGGTAGTCGGTGACGCCGGAGGTGCGGCAGTGGACGTCGCCGCCGCCGAGGGTCTCGGCGTCGACGATCTCGCCCGTGGCCGCTTTCACCAACGGCGGCCCGCCGAGAAAAACGGTGCCCTGCTTGCGCACGATGATCGATTCATCGCACATGGCCGGCACGTAGGCGCCACCGGCCGTGCAGCTGCCCATCACGACGGCGATCTGCGGTACCCCCGCCGCCGAGAGGCGCGCCTGGTGGTAGAAGATGCGGCCGAAGTGTTCGCGGTCGGGGAACACCTCATCCTGTAAGGGCAGGAAGGCGCCTCCCGAATCCACTAGGTAGATGCAAGGGAGGTGATTCTCCAGTGCCACTTCCTGTGCGCGCAGATGCTTCTTCACCGTCATCGGGAAGTAGGCACCGCCCTTGACCGTGGCGTCGTTGGCCACGATCACCGCCTCCGTGCCCGCGATGCGCCCGATGCCGGCGACCACGCCCGCGCTCGGCGCCTGACCGTCGTAGAGATCGTCCGCGGCCAGGGCGGAGAGCTCCAGGAAGGCACTGCCCGGGTCGAGGAGCGCATCGATGCGATCGCGCGGCAGCAGCTTGCCGCGCGCGAGGTGACGCTCACGGGCACGCTCGCCGCCGCCGAGGCGCACCTGGGCGAGACGCTCGCGCAGGTCCTGCGCCAGGCGCCGGTGGTGGGCGTCGCTGCGCTGGAACGCTTCCGAGCGCGGATCGATCTGGCTACTCAGTACGGGCATTAGGTTCCCTTAGCTCACGCGCTCGACGGCGACGGCCGTGGCCTCGCCCCCGCCGATGCACAGGGAGGCGATGCCGCGACCGCTACCGTCGTGCTGGCGCAGGGCGTGCACCAGGGTGACGAGGATGCGGGCGCCGGTTGCGCCGATCGGGTGGCCGAGGGCGCAGGCGCCGCCGTGCACGTTCACCTGGGTCGGGTCGAGCTTAAGGTCGCGCATGGCGGCCATGGTGACCACGGCGAAGGCTTCGTTGATCTCGTAGAGCTGCACGTCGGACGGCGTCCAACCGAGCATGTCCTGCACGTTGGCGATCGCCTTCACGGGGGCCGTGGTGAACCACTCGGGTTCCTGTGCATGGCCCGAGTGCCCGGCGATCCGCGCCAGCGGCGTGAGGCCGCGGCGTGAGGCTTCCGCCTCGCTCATGAGCACCAGTGCCGCGGCGCCGTCGGAGATGGAGGAGGACGATGCCGCGGTCACTGTGCCGCCCTCGCGCTTGAAGGCGGGCTTCAGGGATCGGATGCGATCGAGGTCGCAGCGGGGCGGCTCTTCGTCGACGCTCACGGTAGTGGTCTTGCGACGGTGCGTGACCTCGACGGGCACGACCTCCGCGTCGAAGTGACCGCCGGCGGCTGCAGCGAGGGCGCGCTCCACCGACTGAATGGCGAAGGCGTCCTGGTCGTCGCGGCTGAAGGCGTACTCGCCGGCGGTGATCTCGGCGAAGTCGCCCATCATGCGCTTGTCGGCAGGGTTCTGCAGGCCGTCGAAGAACATGTGGTCGAGCAGCTCCTGATGCCCCATGCGCAGGCCGCCGCGCGCGCCCATGGTGAGGTAGGGCGCGTTGGTCATGGACTCCATGCCACCGGCGACGACGATCGAGGCGGAGCCGGCGCGGATGAGGTCGGCGCCGAGCATCACGGCCTTCATGCCGGAGCCGCAGACTTTGCTGATCGTGGTGCATCCCACGCGTAGGTCCAGGCCCGCGGCGAGGGCGGCTTGGCGCGCGGGTGCCTGGCCGAGGCCGGCGGGGAGCACGCAGCCCATCAGCACCTCAGAGATTTCATCGCCCCTCAGGCCAGTGTCGGCGATCGCGGCGCGGATCGCGTGGGCGCCGAGCTCAGGCGCGGGCACGGGGGCGAGGGACCCCTGGAATGCGCCCAGTGGGGTGCGGCGGGCGGCGGCGATGACGACGGAGTCTGCGCTCATGGCTGATTCCTCATGCGGTCAATTCGGGATGATCGGAGGCTGTCCCAGTGGCCTGTCCCCCGGTAGCTTCGGGAGTGATGAGCAGGTCATTCATCGGCGAGGCAAAGGCGTGCCGACGAGCAACGGCTACGCCCCCGGGAGGAGGCGCGACGCGCAGATCGTCGAGGAAGGCCTTGCTTAGCACTTTCGAAGCTACCGGCGACAGGTCACTGGGACGCGGACGCGCGGTAGAGTTCGCGGCCGATCAGCATTTGGCGGATCTCCGTGGTGCCGGCGCCGATCTCGTAGAGCTTGGCGTCGCGCAGGAGGCGCCCTGCGGGATACTCGTTGATGTAGCCGTTGCCGCCGAGGATCTGCACGGCCTCGAGGCCATGCTTCACGGCGTTACAAGACCCGAGCATCAGCGCGGCCGCTGCGTCCTGACGTGTGGGGTGGCCGGCGTCGAACTGCTCAGCCGTGCGGTAAGCCAGGGCGCGAGTAGCCGCCAAGGAGGCGTACATATCCGCTAGCTTCGCCTGCATGAGGCCGAACTCGCCGATGGGCTGGCCGAACTGCTTGCGCTCGTGCACGTAGGGCAGCACCAAGTCCATGCACGCCTGCATGATGCCGAGGGGGCCGCCCGTGAGCACGAGGCGCTCGGAATCGAGTCCGGCCATCAGGATGTAAACGCCTTCGTCAACCCTACCGAGCACGTTCTCGGCGGGGATGCGGCAGTCCTGGAAGACGAGCTCGCAGGTGTTGGAGCCGCGCATGCCGAGCTTGTCCAATTTCTGCGCCGTGCGGAAGCCTTCCATACCTTTCTCGATGATGAAGGCCGTGATGCCGCGGGAGCCTCGGGAACTTGTGTCCGTGCGCATGTAGACCACCAGCACATCGGCCTCGGGGCCGTTGGTGATCCACATCTTGTTGCCGTTGGCGACGAAGTGATCGCCCTCGCGCCGGGCGGTGCAGGCCATGGAGCCGACCACGTCGGAACCCGCACCGGGCTCGGACATCGCCAGCGCACCCACCCACTCGCCCGTGCACAGCTTCGGCACGTACTTCTCGCGCTGAGTGGGCGTGGCGTGCAGGAAGAGGTTGTTCAGGCAGAGGTTTGAGTGGGCGCCGTAGGAGAGCCCGACGGACGCGGAGGCACGCGAGATCTCTTCCATCGCGACCAAATGAGCGAGATAGCCCAGGTTCGAGCCGCCGTACTGCTCCTCCACGGTCATGCCGAGCAGGCCCATCTCACCAAGCTCCCGCCACAGGGGATGGGGGAAGGTGTTGGTGGCGTCGATCTCCTCGGCGTGCGGGGCGATCTGGGTCTCGGCAAAGCGGCGCACCGACTCGCGCAGCATGTCGAGATCGTCGTTGATGTGGGTATTGAACAGGCTCATCGCAGGCTCCAGGGCACACATGCGCTCGCCAGCCCGGCGGCGCGTTTCGACCGAGTTGGCGAAAGTTCTACCATGCGGTAGATTAGTTTAAACCCTGGGTCGATCACAAGCGTTTTCGTCCCCCAACGGAGGCGTCGGCGATAGCCGTTACCACGGCCTCTGCGAATCCGGCCCTTGGAGTGCGAAGATGGCGGAAAGTACAGAATCAACAGGCAGTTACGAGGTTTCTCGGGAACCCGTGGGGGGACCTGCCGCGGGCCCCACACCCTGGGCCGCCACGGTGCCCGACCGCGAGGCCCAACACGCCATCAAGCGCCGGGTGATCGCCGAGCATGCCGCGATCCTATTTAACGAAAAGGGCTTCCATGCCACGTCACTGAACGAGCTGGCGGAGCGCTTGAATGTCACCAAGGGCGCCCTCTATCACTACGTCTGCGGCAAGGATGACATCGCCGTGGAAATCCTGCGCATCATCACGGAGGAATCGAAAGCGGTGATGGCGGCGGCCAGCTCCGCTGCCACGGGCCTCGAGCGTTTGCGGCTGTTCTTCGTGCATTACGCGCGCATGATGGCGACGCCCGTTGGCGCCTGCGGGGTGCAGATCGGCTCCCTGCCACACAGCGACGACATCCGCGGCCAGATGACGTCGTTCCTAAAGGATCTCGATGCGCGCCTGCGGGCGATCCTGAAGGCAGGTGTGGAGGACGGCTCGATCGCCGCGGAAGCGGATATCCGCATGACGGACTTCGCCGTGTTTGGGGCCCTACACTGGCTGAGTCGCTGGTACCGAGAGGATGGCCCGGCCTCGCCCGAGGAGCTGGGCGAGGCCTTGTTCGACACCTTCGTACGCGGACTTGCGCCGCGTCCCGCGGCGTCCGCGTGACGCCGGGATCGCCCTTGGCCTCAGCTTTGCGACGGGCGCCAGGGCTTGCGGCCGCTCAGGCGGTCTTTGAAACGCAACGTGTACGGCATGCGCGTGCTGGAGACGGCGCGGATGCGCTCCTCGGCGAGGCGATTAGCGGCCTGCCAGGAAGGGATACCGTCGCGCTCGGCAATAGCGAAGATGTTGCTCACGCTGGTGTAAATGGTCTCGATAGCCTGGTAGGCACGTTCCCGGTCGTAGCCCTGAAGCTCGAGGGCAACGTTGATGAGGCCGCCGGAGTTTACGGCGTAGTCCGGCGCGTAGAGGATGTTTCGGGCTTCGAGTTCCGTGCCCCATTCCTCGCTCTCAAGCTGGTTGTTGGCGCTACCACAGACGATTTCGCTGCGCAGGCGCGGCACCGTGTCGGCGTTGATGATGCCGCCGAGGGCGCAGGGTGCGAAGACCTGCGCGTCTACGTCGTAGATCTCGCTCATGGGCACCGGCTCAATGCCGTGTTCGTCAGCGAGCTGCTGGACGCGGTCTTCGTTAAGGTCACAGGCGAAGACCTTGGCGCCGCGCTCACGCAGCAGCACGGCGAGCTTGCCGCCGACGCTCCCCACGCCTTGCACGGCGTAAGCGAGCTTGGAGAAATCTGCGTGGCCGTAGCGCTTATTGAGGCAAGCGCGAATGCCCTCGAGCGTGCCGTAGGCTGTGAAGGGCGAGGGATCACCGCTGCCGCCGTGAACCGGGTGCACGCCGACGACGCGATCGGTCTCCTGGAAGATGTACTCCATGTCGTCGACGGTGGTGCCCACGTCTTCGGCGGTGATGTAGCGCCCGCCGAGGGAGCCGATGAAACGGCCGAGGGAGCGGAACAGGGCTTCGCTCTTGTGCGTTTGCGGGTCACCGATAAGCACTGCCTTGCCGCCGCCGAGATTCAGTCCAGCCACGGCCGCCTTGTAGGTCATCCCCTGGGACAGGCGCAGCACATCCTTCACCGCGTCGGCTTCGCTGGAGTAGGGCCACATGCGCAGCCCGCCAAGGGCAGGGCCGAGCGTCGTGTTGTGGATGGCGACGATGGCGCGCAGGCCAGATTCCTGGTGGTGGAAGAACACCACCTCTTCGTGACCTTGCTCCGCGAGGATGTCGAACAGTTGCATGAGACCTCCGTGGCGCTGGGCGGCGAGCCTGGCCGCGAGGCCGGGGCGCCCTGGCGCGTTCTGAACGGGCACGGCTGTGCCGAATGGGGCGGCATTCTAGCGCAAGAATGGTCGATGGGAAGTCGTCTTCGATCATCGACGAGCGCTGGCGATGAAAGCACTCCTGTTATCACGCTGCTTGCGCAGTGCAAAAAATTTCATGTGAAACCAATTGCCTCACCACACAAGATCCGCGCGGCCGCGTAAGGGTGCGCTGCTGCCTGCAAACTCAGGTTCAACCGAATGAGCTCAAAACCGATGAATGCACCGTTATCCGCCGTCGATAACCGCCAGACGGCCGTCGATCGCCCGCCCGTGCGCTTCGTCACCGCAGCGTCGCTCTTCGACGGTCACGACGCCGCGATTAACATCATGCGTCGCCTGCTTCTGGCCAAGGGCGCGGAGGTGGTTCATCTCGGCCACAACCGTAGCGTGGAGGAGGTCGTGCGTGCCGCAGTGCAGGAGGATGCTGCGGGGATCGCGTGCTCTTCGTACCAGGGAGGCCACGTCGAGTATTTCAAATACATGGTCGACCGCCTGACCCACTACGGGGCCGAGCATATCCGCGTGTTCGCGGGCGGTGGCGGCACCATCAGCCCCGAGGAGATTCGCGATCTCGAGGCTTATGGTGTGACGCGTGTCTACAGCCCAAACGACGGCTTGCGCCTGGGCCTTGAGGGAATGATCGACGATGTAATCGAGCGCGCAGGTGAGGTCAGGCGTCCCCGGTACTCTGACGAAGAGAATCGATCGCTAAGTGCCGCAGACTCCACGGCGATCGCTCGCGCCATCAGCGCGCTCGAGGAAGGGCAGTTGAGTCTGCCGTCCCTCCTTGCGCGGCGAGGGGAGATGGCTCGGCCGCCAGTGATCGGCGTCACCGGCACTGGCGGCGCCGGCAAGAGCAGTCTGCTCGACGAGCTGCTCCAGCGCATCCTCGCCACCTTCCCCGACTATCGCGTGGGCGTACTAGCCGTAGATCCCACGCGCCGGCGCACCGGGGGAGCTCTGCTCGGCGATCGCATCCGCATGAACTCCCTAGCCAGCGATCGGATCTTCATGCGCTCTCTGGCCACTCGACGTCAGCACTTGGCGACGGCGGAGGTGCTAGGTGATTGCATCAACCTGCTCAGTCACACGGGCTTTGATCTCGTCGTCGTGGAAACCGCGGGTATCGGCCAGAGCGATACGCAGATCGTTGATCTGGTGGACCTCTCTCTCTACGTCATGACCGTCGACTTCGGCGCGCCTAGTCAGCTTGAGAAGATCGACATGCTCGATTTTGCAGACCTAATTGTACTCAATAAATTCGAAAGGCGTGGTTCGGCAGATGCGCTGAGGGAGATTCGCAAGCAGTGGCGACGCAACCGCGTCCGCTTCGACGTGGCGGACGAAGACGTGCCCGTCTACCCAGCGATCGCCAGCCGCTTCAACGATGCTGGCGTCAATCGGCTGTTCGCCGCGCTGTGCACGGCCCTCGGTGAGAGCAGCGAAGCTCGAGGCCTTCGCGGGGGCGCCGCCTCTTGGAGCAACCACGGCAAGCGCTTGGCTGCAGGGGGCGTCAGCACGGAGGTGCCCGCGGGAAGCAACGAGCCGCTCGTGCCAGCCGCGCGTGAACGCTACCTAGCGGAGATCGTCGCCAGCGGTCGCGACGTGCGCGCCACGATCGACGCGGCGGCGAATGCGGCGAGCCGCGCCTACGCCTGCTTTGGCGCGCTGCAGGCGCTGCTACCGGACGGGGCGCCGTTGCCGGCCTTCGAGACCCTCGGTGAGGCTCAGCTAGCCGTCCTCGGTATTGCTGCATCCGTGCGCGAAGGAGTCGACGCGCTTGTAGCTCGCTACAACGAGGCGCTCGAGCACATCGGCGTCGAAGGCCTGGGGTTGCTTCGCGAGTGGCCCGCACGCGCGGCGGCGGCGCGCAGCGAGCGCTACGCCTACGAGGTGCGCGGGCGCACGATCGAGGGCGATAACTACACGCAGAGCCTCGCCGGACTTTCTCTGCCGAAGATCGCCGTTCCTGATCGGCGCGATTGGGGCGACCTGCTGCGCTTCTTGATGGAGGAGAACTTGCCGGGTGCCTACCCCTACACGGCAGGCGTCTACCCCTATCGCCGCGAGGCGGAAGACCCAACGCGTATGTTCGCCGGCGAAGGTACGCCGGAGCGTACCAACCGTCGCTTCCATTACCTGGCTGCTGGCCAGTCGACCACGCGCCTGTCGACGGCCTTCGACTCAGTCACCCTGTACGGCGAAGACCCGGCGACGCGCCCGGACATCTACGGCAAGATCGGCAACGCGGGCGTGTCAATCGCCACGCTTGACGACATGAAGAAGCTCTACTCGGGCTTCGACCTGTGCGCCCCGACCACCTCTGTCTCGATGACGATCAACGGGCCCGCGCCAGTATTGATGGCGATGTTCTTGAACACGGCCATCGACCAACAGGTCGAGCGTTACCTGTGCGAGCAGGGACGCCTTGAGCAAGTGCGCAAGGGCTTAGAGACCAACGGTGCCACTTACCATGGCGAATTGCCGAGTACGCACGACGGCCTGGGTCTCGGACTGCTGGGGACGCATGGCGCGGCGGTGGTGGAGCCTGAGGTGTACGCGAAGATACGCGACGAGGCGCTGCGCGCCGTGCGCGGCACCGTGCAGGCCGACATTTTAAAGGAGGATCAGGCGCAAAACACCTGCATCTTCTCCACCGAGTTCGCCATGCGCCTGATGGGCGATGTGCAGGAGTACTTCAGCCACAACGGCGTACGTAACTTCTACAGCGTGTCGGTGAGTGGCTACCATATCGCTGAGGCGGGGGCGAACCCGATTTCGCAGCTGGCGTTTACTCTGGCGAACGGCTTTACGATCGTGGAGTACTACCTCAGCCGCGGCCTGCCCATCGACAGCTTCGCCCCTAATCTGAGCTTCTTCTTCTCTAACGGCATGGACCCTGAGTACGCGGTGATCGGTCGGGTCGCGCGGCGGATCTGGGCGCGCGCCATGCGCGAGCGCTATGGCGCCTCGCCGCGCAGCCAGATGCTGAAGTACCACATTCAGACCTCGGGTCGGAGCCTGCACGCGCAGGAGATTCAGTTCAATGATATCCGCACCACGCTGCAGGCCATGTACGCTCTGTTCGACAGCTGCAACAGCCTGCACACGAACGCCTTCGACGAGGCGCTGACCACGCCGACGGAAGACTCGGTGCGCCGTGCCATGGCGATCCAGCTGATCATCAACCGCGAACTCGGCATCAATCAGAGCCAGAACCCTTGGCAGGGGTCCTTCGTGATCGAGGAGCTGACGCGTGCGGTGGAAGATGCCGTATACGCCGAGTTCGAACGCTTGGCGGAGCGCGGTGGCGTGTTGGGGGCGATGGAAACGATGTACCAGCGCGGTCGCATCCAGGATGAAAGCATGCTTTACGAAGCGCGAAAGCATGACGGCAGCTTGCCGATCGTAGGCGTCAACACCTTCTTGAAGGAAGGCGGTGAGGCGAGCGATGAGGAGCAGGCCGAAAACGAGTTGATCCGCTCTTCGGAGGAAGAGAAGCGCCAGCAGGTCGCGGCGGCGGAGGCCTTCGTCGAGAGCGGCAGGGGCCCGGGTGGCGGGGCGCTGGCGGCCCTGCAGGATGCGGCTCGTGGGGGTGAGAACCTCTTCGATCACCTAATGGTGGCGGTTCGCCATTGCTCTCTGGGCACAATCAGTGACGCCCTCTATCGCGTGGGGGGGCGCTACCGGCGAAACTTGTAGCTTGTCGCGGAGGGTAAACTCAGCGTAGGGCAGGAGCCTCGTCGCGGCAGCTTTGCGTGCTGGATTCGCTTGGTGCGCCGCAAAAATGGCGAGCGTGTCACACTCGAAGCGCAGAACTGTGACGTAGTTCGCGCGTCCTCGGCAGCAAGTGCGATATGTGAATAGGTTCACGGCCCCCTGCGCCGCGCCTCGCCATACTCTGCCTGTACTACGGGCGGACTCACGTCGCGCCCACAGGTCGGACCGCCAACGGAAGGCCAGGCTTGCAAGGGATGCGACCGATGCTTCTGAGTTGCGACAACGCGGGTGAGATAGAGGTGGAGCCGGTGAATGCGGTGGTGCCGCTTAACAAAGCGAAAAAAGACGAGCCGCCCTCGCCCCGAGTGGCGCAGGCGGAAGGGGTAATCGACCGCTTCCTCGATGCCATCTGGGCAGAGCGAGGCTTGTCGAAGAACACGCTGTCCGCCTATCGCGCGGATCTCATGTCCCTGGCCCGCTGGCTGGCCGACAAAGATATGGGGCTGCTCGATGTGGATCGCGAGATCCTCGTGCAGTTTATCGATCACCGCGTGGAAGGGGGCGCCCGTCCGCGATCGACAGCTCGCCAGCTGTCCAGCTTCCGACGCCTCTACCGCTACATGGTGCGCGAGGGCAAGCTGCAAGAAGACCCCACTGCACACATCCAGATGCCGAAGATCGGCCGTACCCTACCGAAGTCCTTGACCGAGGAAGAGGTGGAGTCGCTGCTAGGCGCACCTAACGTGTCCGATCCGCTCGGCTGCCGTGATCGCACGATGCTCGAAGTGTTGTACGCCACGGGACTGCGCGTGACGGAGCTGATCAACCTTCGCTACACGGAAGTGAGTCTGGTGCAGGGCGTGGTGCGCATCTCCGGTAAGGGGGATCGCGAGCGCCTGATCCCCTTGGGCGAAGAGGCGCAGACCTGGCTGCAGCGCTTCATCGAAGGCCCGCGCCTTGAGATCCTCCTCGAGCGCCAGACGGAGTACCTGTTCCCGACCCGTCGCGGTGATCGCATGACGCGCCAGGCCTTCTGGCACATCATCAAGCGCTACGCCAAGGCCGCCGGCATCGACGGCGATCTCTCGCCGCACACGCTGCGTCACGCCTTCGCGACCCACTTGCTCAACCACGGTGCTGACCTGCGCGTGGTGCAGATGCTGCTGGGACACAGTGATCTGTCCACCACGCAGATCTACACCCACGTGGCTCGCGAGCGCCTGAAGGACATCCATTCCGAGCATCATCCCCGCGGCTAGCCTCTGGCCGCGGATGCTCGGCGGGCGCCCTCGTCTATGGCTCCCGTCTGCCTCCCAATCTTCCGCCGTGTGGGTCTGCTAGACTCGCCCTCGAGTCGTCGCGCAACCGCAAGCGCCGTGGGGATGAGCGAACTTCGCTCCGGTCGGGCGGTCGAACCGACGCAACTAACTCGCAACCCAGCCCTAAGGCCGAATTCCAATGAAATACAATATGATCCGCTCGATTCCAGTGGCCTCGGCGGCCGCTGCCTCGCTGCTTTGTGCGATGGGCGCACAGGCGGCCGAAGCCGCCGCCGAGAAGACGCTCTCGAAGACTGACCAGGTAGCCGCAGCCCTGGTTGAGCGCATGCCCAATTTCACCGATGCCGAAGTGAAGGAATCGACCATCCCCAACTTGTACGAAGTGGCCGTCGGGGGAGGCACCGCGGTGTACTACATGTCCGAAGATGCGCGCTACGTGATCCAGGGCGACATGATCGATCTGGAGACGCGCGAGAACGTCACGGAGATGAGGCGTAGCGGCGCTCGTTTGTCCCTGATGTCCGAGCTGGACCCGGAGTCCACCGTCGTGTTCGCTCCGCAGGGCAAGCCCGTCGAGCACTCCATTACCGTGTTCACGGACATCGACTGTGGCTACTGCCGCAAGCTGCATCAGGAGATCGCCCAGCTGAACGATCTCGGCATCAAGGTGAGCTACGCCTTGTATCCGCGCAGCGGCCCAAACTCGCCGTCCTGGACCAAGGCCGTGGAAGTGTTCTGCGCTGACGACCGCAACGCGGCGCTCACGCAGGCTAAGGCGGGCATCGACGTGCAGGCCGAGTCCTGTGAGACCAACGCGGTGGACCAGGGCTGGAACGTGGGTCGCAACGCGGGCGTCACCGGCACGCCGGCGATCGTGACGGAGAGTGGCTATCTGATTGGGGGTTACCTGCCGGCGCCGCAGCTGAAGGCGCGCCTGGAGCAGATTGCAGGCGGTAACGAGAGCTGATCAACTGCTGACGGTCCGCCGGCATTTCAGCCGTTGTTTCTGCCTTCGTTAGCGAGGGTGGGGCAGCGGCTGAATCCGTTTAGCGCTCGAGATGTTGGAGCTTATCTGACACATTGCTCCACTCATCAGCGTCCTCAGGCGCGTCTTGCTTCTCGGTGATGACAGGCCAGGATTTGGAGAGTTCCGCGTTGAGTTCGAGGAACTGCTCCTGCCCGTTGGGCAACTCGTCCTCGGAGTAGATCGCCTCGGCCGGACACTCGGGCTCGCACAAGGTGCAATCGATACACTCTTCCGGGTCGATCACGAGGAAGTTCGGTCCCTCGTGAAAGCAGTCGACAGGGCACACCTCCACGCAGTCGGTGTACTTGCACTTGATGCAGTTCTCCGTAACCACAAAAGCCATTTCGCCAGTCGCTCCACCGCTCGAGTGTCAACAAGAATAGACGTTTAGTGCGCTGAAGTCAGCGCTTCATGCGTTCGACGCGGGTCGTGTGGAGGCGCTCCACCTGCTCGCGTCGATCGTCTAGATAGCGCTCCAGTGCGAAGCGTACGCTGGGGAAGGCTAGCTCGCCCCAGGGAACATCCTCGATCGGTACCAGGGCTGACTCGAGCGTCTCCTCGCCGACGCCGTACTTACCGTCGCGCAGGGTGGCGCGAAACATGATGTGCACCTGATCGACGTGCGGCACGTTGACCACAGCGAGCATCGAGCCGACGTCGACCTCGGCCAGAGCCTCTTCGCGCACCTCACGAGCCGCACCCTCGGCAACCGTCTCACCGCATTCCATGAACCCCGCTGGGGCTGTCCAATAGCCGTGGCGTGGCTCGATCGCTCGGCGGCAGAGCAGGATAGCGCCCTCCCACTCGACGACGCAGCCCACCACGTTGCGCGGGTTGATGTAGTGGATCGTGTGGCAGTTATCGCAGACGTAGCGGGGGAGGTTGTCGCCGGGCGGTACCCGGTGGGCGACCGGGTGGCCACAGTTGCTGCAGAAGTTCATAGGGCATCGATTATCCTCCCTCAGTGCGACCGTGGCCACCGTGCGGTGTCTTGCCCGTTCTGCCTCTCGCGAAGCGCAAGCGCGTTGTTGGCGAAGCCCTGCGCATCGTGTCCAATGGCGGGCCTGGCTCGACAGAGTCTCCCCGGGAGCGCACACCCGCCATGTCGAATCTGCAGTTTCTCTACGGCAAACCCGTGCCGGCCTCGGAGGAGGCGCGCACGCCGCTCACGCACCACGACCTACTGGAGCTGGTGGCCCCGTTCTCGAGCGCCGATCGCCACCTCGATTTGGAGGCGAGCGATCGCGCTCGCCGTCGCTTGGCCTTCAAGCCTCTGGCGCACGCGGCCACAGATTCGACGCCCGCCCTGTCCGAGCATCTCACCCTGGAGGTGCCCGAGGGGTCGGCGGATGACTTCACCCTGGAGCGGCAGCTGAGGGCGATGACCCCCACGGGTGAGCTGGTGGCGACCCTGAAGGCGACCGGCGGCGCGTTGGATCGCGTCCTCTCCTGGGTGCAAGCTGTGCCGCTTGCGCGCCACTGGCGCCAGGTCGCTGGTACCTGGCTCGCTCGCAGTTATCGGATTCGATCGCCGCAACCTAACACTGGAACGCCGGCACCGCAGATCGATGGCGCCCAGGCCAGGCTCGCGCAGGGCGCCGTGTTCACCGTGGAGCACACGCTGGCCGGCTCGCCCCTGGAGGTGCGCCTGCAGGCGCTCGACGACGACGCGCAGCTGCTCCTGCCGGACGACTTCCTGGCTGTCGCCGGGCCCATGTGGCGTCCGCTTCGCAAGACCGCGCACCGCGGGTGGCGTGGGTCCCTGCGGGCGCCGCCGCATGAGCCCGAGCGGACGCACGAGGCGGAGACGGCCCTCGACGGCATCGTGAGCCATCTCGCCCAGACGCTCGCCACGCAACCTGGCGACTACCATGAGCATCACAAGGTCGCCCGGTGGCGGGCAGCACTGCAGCGGGCGACGCCGGTGCTGGCGCTGCTGGCCTTCGTCATCGTCACGCCGAGCTTGATGTTCCTTCCCGCGGCGAAGAACCCCGGGTTTCTCGTGATCATCTTTCAGCTGCCGACCGTCGCGCTCATCGCATTCTTTTCCCTACGCGATATCCCTGTGCTGGAGATTCCCCCGTTGCCCTCGCCCTTGAAACAGCGGGCGTGGGTGCTGCCGACTAGTAGAATCGACAAGTAGACGTATCAGCACCTGGGAGATCGTCGGTGCAGGCAAATCCAATGAACATCCCGGCGGTGTCGATCACCGCCGCCAAGTCAGCCCTCCTCGGCCAGTTTGCCGACCCGGTGCTGCGCCAGCGCGCGACGATGCTCTGGGGCACGCGCGGCGTCGGCAAGTCCTCGATCGTGCGCCAGGTGGCCGAGCACCATCAGGTGCCGTTGGTGGACCTGCGCCTGACCAGCATCGAGCCGGTGGACATCCGCGGTGCCATCTACGCGGACGACGAGCAGCAGCGCACGGTGTGGTTCCCGCCGGAGTTCCTGCCTGATGGTTCGAGTCCCGAGGGCATCCTGTTTCTCGATGAACTCACCGCGGCCGATCAGCGCCTGCAGATCAGCGCCTACTCCCTGATCCTCGATCGACGCGTCGGCAACTACCGCTTGCCGGACGGCTGGCTGGTGGTGGCCGCGGGCAACGCCGCCTTCCACGGCGCCGTGAGCCACGACATGGGCACGGCGCTGGCCGATCGCATGTTCCACTTCAACGTGCAGAGCACGGTGGATGCGTTCCTCGCCTACGCCCTGGCCAACGGCCTCGCGCCGCAGGTCATGGCCTACCTGAAGGTGCGACCCGATCGCCTCGACGACACCGCCTCGCAGGTGGCGAACGACCACCTCGTGGGCGCCAGTCCACGGGGCTGGGAGGACGTCTCGCGGGTGCTGCAGTCGAGTGCAGACCCCGAGCAGCAACGGCTGTTCGTGCAGGGGCGCATCGGCGCGGCCAACGCCGCCGAGTTCTTCGGGGTGCTGCGCGAGATCGAAGCGGGCACCAACGTGCTCGAACTGCTCGCCGCCAAGGCGGGGCCCGAGACCGCCGAGCTGCTTCCACGCACCCTCGATGCCCTGTACGGCATGATCTACGGCCTCCTCGCCGCCTGCGATGAATCGGCGCGCGTGACCCGAGCCCTGGAGATCATCGAGCAGCTGCCGGACACCAAAACCCAACAACCCCTGCCCATCCGCGAGGCGCAGACGCTCACCATGGAGTTGCTGTTCGAACGGGCCCTCAACCAAGGCTTGGAGGGGGCGATCCTGGAGAGCCCCGTCTACCAGCGCTACGTGGCCCAGCGCGACGACGCCAGCGCATGACCACCACCTCGCCCGCCGGTGCCGTGCACGAGCATCGCGGCACGCGCGCGATCCAGCGCATGGTGGAATACGCCCCCGCCACCGGCAGCCTCGCCCTGTGGATCGCCCATCGTGACGATGACGACCTCGGCAAGCGCGAGCTCGAGGCGGCCACCGACGGCGAGGAGATCCGCTACGGCCCCGCCTTCGAGGGGCTCACCCTGGCGCGCCAGACGGGGCTCGTCGCGCACCAGGTGTTGCACGTGGCCCTGCGCCATCCGCAGCGCAGTGAAGCCCTGCGTCAGGTGGTCGGTGATGTCGATCCCGAACTCTTCAACGCCTGCGCCGATGCGATAGTCAACAGTGCCCTTGGGCATCTCAGTTGGTTGGAACTGTCACCGCGCGCCGTGCGCCTGGAGGCCTTGCTGTCCCGCGTGTTGCATATCGATGAGCCGGTGGAGAAGTCGCTCCTCGAATGGGACGTCGAGCGCTTGTATCGCGCCATCGACGATCGCCAGGGGCGCTCCGCTAGCGGTGGTGGCGGTGGCGGTCGTCAGGAGGCGAGCGCGGGGGAGGGCGAGGGCCAGCAGGGGAGTGGTGGCCAAGGCGGCGATCCGCAGCAGCAGGAGGACTCGGCAGAGAGTACGTCCTCCAGCGCGCAGCGCGCGTCCGATCCCGATCAGATGACCGATGGGCCCCGTGCCAGCGCCACCCGCGACCTCGCCGCCGGCGAGCCCCGTGACCTCCTGCCCGCCGCGGCCGGCGATGCCCCCGAGGCGGAGGCCGAACGGGCGCGCGATTGGCGAGAGCGCATCTCGCGCGGCCACGCCAGAGATGGCGCCCACTCTCTCCTAAGAGAATTACTCGCCGACGTGCCGATGCCGCGGACGCCGTGGCAGGCACTGCTGCGCACGTGGCTGGCGCGAGGCCTGGCGCCGCTCACCTCGATCAGCTGGTCGCGCCCGGCCCGGTCCTGGCTCGCCAATCAGGGGCGCGATAGCCGCGGGCGCCGCATGCCCTTCGAGCCGGGCACCTCGTCGCTGCGGGCCGTCACGCGGTTGGTGGTGATGGTCGATGTCTCAGGGTCCATCGATGAGCCCTTGCTTCGGCGCTTCTGCGGTGAGATCACGGCCATCGGCCGGCGTTGCGAGGCGCACGTGAGCTTGATCGTCGGCGACGACCAGGTGCGTCACGTGAAGCACTTCCGTCCCGGCATGCCGTTCAGCGTGCCGACCTTGGATATCGAGGGCGGCGGCGGCACGGACTTTACGCCCCTCCTCGAAGCGGCCGACGAGTTGCGACCTGATATCGGTGTGGTGCTCACGGACCTGGAGGGTCCCGCCCGCCTGCATCCCCGTTGGCCCGTGATCTGGGCCACCCCTGCGAGCGCTGCTGAGGTGGAGATGCCCTTCGGCCGTCGTCTGCTCCTCGACTAGGCCGTCGGGAGGCGTCGCCACCGCGTCCTCGTGTACATTTGGGGATCGGTTGGCGGCAGGGGACTGAGCGATGACGAGACGGGTACGACGCAGCGCGGCGCTGCTGCTGGTGGGGTTGGCCTCGGCGTCCCCGTTGACGAAGGCAGCGCAGTGGACCGTCGTGCATGCCGGCCAACTGCCGCCGGTGCCCGGGGCCGAGGTGCTCGAGACCTCCACCGTAGTCGTGCGCGACGGCCGCGTGGAGCGGGTGGCGCCGGGCTACCTCACCGCCGCGGACCTGCCCATCGCCGACGGCGACGCCGTCACCCTGCACGACCTGTCCTCGCACTTCGTCATGGCCGGGTTCATCGACGGCCACGTGCACCTTACGCTCGAGTTCGGTCCCGGCTACCGGGTGCAGCTCGTCGAGGCCTCCGATGCGGACCTCACGATGCGCGCCGCGGGCTACGCGCGCAAGACACTCATGGCGGGCTTCACGACGGTGCGCGATCTTGGCGCCACCGGCGTCGTGGGGCCGATCACATCAAGCTCACGGCCACCGCCGGCGTGCTCTCCGAATCGGCAGCCGGGCTCGAACAGCAGTTCTTCGATGACGAGCTCGAAGCCATCGTCGACACCGCGCACTCCATGGGTCGACGGGTGACCGCACATGCGCACGGCGCCAACGGCATCAAGGCCGCGCTGCGCGCCCGCGTGGATGCCATCGAGCACGGTACCTTCCTCGACGACGAGGCCATCGCCCTGTTCCGCGAACGCGGTGCCTTCCTCGCGCCGACGCTGATGCCGTCCTTTGCCCTGATACCCATGCTCGATTCCCCCGACTCCTACCTCAGCCCCACGCAGACGGTGAAGGCGCGCCAGGCCTTGGTGCTCGCCGAGAAGTACGCCCGCCGGGCCCACGACGGTGGGGTGAAGATCGCCTTTGCCACCGACGCGGGCGTGTTCCCGCACGGGCAGAACGCCATCGAGTTCCGCCTGCTGATGGAGTGGGGCGGGTTGACGCCGATGGAAGCCATCGAGACGGCGACAGTTAACGGCGCGGCTAACATCGGGCAGAGCGATGTGCTCGGCACCTCGGAGCCGGGCAAGTACGGGGATCTAGTGGCCGTGGCCGGCGATCCGCTGCAGGATGGCTCCGAGCTCGAGCGCGTGGTGTTCGTGATGAAGGAGGGCGTGGCGTATCGCCAGCCGTGAGGAAGCCGGCCGGCGCGACGGGATGCGTTGGCTAGCGGTGGTCCTGCTCGCCCTCGCGCCTTTCCTGTGGTGGGAGCGTGCGCCGGACGAGGATGTGGAGGGTGTGCCGGCGCTCACCACAGACGAGTTGCTCGGGAACCCAGCGCCCCTCGACGGTGAAGCCGCGAGCGTAGAGAGCTCGTCCATCAGCGCGCTGTCGCCATCACAGGCGGATACGGGCAAGGCGCCGTGCGGCTCGTCAGTCGATCTAACGTCCTTCTACCCCCGGAGGCTAGCTGACGAGTCTGACGCGGACTTCGTTGCTCGCGTTGCCAAGCACTTCGATGAGCAGCTCAGTGTGCTGGACGCGAGCCAGGATCCAGACCACCTGTTCGCCCTGAGCTTCTCCTCTCATCGCCCGGTGGAGGAGCGCCTGCAGCTGGCGCGCGCTGCCGCGGCGCACGATCGTGACAACCCGCTGTACCGCTATCACGCGCTTCGCCTATGCGCAGAGGTCACACCGAATTGCGCTCAGGCAGGCCAGTTGGAAGCCGAGCTGTTGCGAGTCGCGCCCGACAACGGCGATGCATTGGCGTTGGCTGCAGCCAACTGCTTGTACCGGCAGGATGCGCAGTGCGCCTATCGCTACATCGATCGTGCTGGCTCCGCGTCGCAGATGACGTCCTACTTCGGGGAGACGGTCGCCTACCTGGATCGCGCGCTCACGGCCACGGGTCTGCCGTTCGCTCAGCGCGCCAACCTGGCGTTTTCGCTCGCGGCGACTGCCTTACCACCGTACCCGACACTCGTGCAGTTCTGCCGCGGCGAAGGACCGCAGCCGGCGGTGCCGCGCGCAAGCTTGATCGAAGCGTGTATCGCCTACGGTGAGCGAACAGCCGGCGGGGCGGATACGGTATTGGCGCGCAAGATCGGTGCGGCCCTGGCCAAGATCGGCTACGAGGCGCAGGGCCATGCGCCCGAGGCCGCCAGCGCCCGTGTACGTGAGCGACTAGGCGATGAGTTTCCTTCGGCGGCGTTGGCACCGGACGTCGATGAGCGACTGTTGCAGGACGAGGCCTTCTTCCGCCAATACCTGGCGCAACTCATTCGCCACGGGGAGTTGGAAGCCCAAGCGTGGGGCGCCGCGCAGATGGCTGATTGGCGACCTGATTGCGAGGGTGAGTTGACGGCCACAGGACCCGATGAGCGAGACGAACCGTGACCACCTTCCGCGTGCGCGCCTACTACCCCGCCCAACCCGACCGTCTGGTGCTGCGCACCGAACTCGATTGGTACAATGACTTGCGCGGCCACCCCACGCCGGACGGGGCCGAGTTCATCTTCGAGTCGGATCGCGATTGGCTCTACTTCAAACCGTGCCTGCACAGCCCCCAGGGCTTCCTCTGGTTACCGGGTATGAACCGCGTGGTCACCCGCGCCGCCGGCCGACGCGACGTCTACCCCTACTTCTACGCCGGACTCACCGGCACCTTGAGGCCCTTGCGCGCCCTCGACGGTGTGCGCTTCCGCGTGTACTTCCCCGCCGGCTACGGCGAGAACACGCTCAAGCGCTACCCCGTCATGTACGTGCATGACGGCGGCAACCTGTTCCTGCCCGAGGAGGCGTTCCTCGGGCGCGCCTGGGAGATCGATCAGACCCTCGATCAACTGCACGAACTCGCCGTCATCGATCAGGTGTTAGTGGTGGGCGTCTATCCCGGTGACCGCATGAGTGCGCTCACGAGCCCTGGCTACGTGGGCTTCGCCAACTGGATCGCGGATCGCCTGAGGCCCTTTCTCGACGCGACCCATCGCACACTAACCGGGCCTCAGAACACCGCTGTGATGGGCTCTTCCCTCGGCGGTGTCATGGCGCTGCATTCGGCCTGGTCACGACCGGACGTGTTCGGCATGTCGGCCTGCCTATCGTCTACCTTCGGTTATGCAGATGACCTCTTCGACCGGATCGCTGGTGAGGCGCCTGCGAACATCCGCATCTACCTGGATAGCGGTTGGCCACGGGACAACTTTGAACGGACCCTGGCGATGCGCGACCTGCTCATGCACCGAGGGTTCGAGCTTGGGTCGCGTTTGCAGTACCTGGTGTTCCCTGGGGAGCGGCACAATGAGCTTGCTTGGGGTGGCCGCGTGCACGTGCCGTTTCAGTGGTTCTTTGGCCGTCAGATGGGCGGCTAGTCCGGCGTAGAGCCCTTGCTGGAAGATCCAGTGCTCGTGAGCGCTGTATCGTCGGACGGACAAGGGCCTGGCGCGTAGGCCACTCCTGCGAGCACGCCACGCGTAATCAGGAAGCGAGCCTGTGCCACGTAAGCTTCTCGCTCACGCTGCACACGCGCCTCGCACTCACTTGGGAATTGGCCGGACTTGTGTTGAAGGTAATGCACCAGCTCGTGCAAGAGCACGCTCTGCGCTTCGGGCGTGTTGAGGGGTTGTAGTTCGCGATCGAGGTAGATCACATTGCCATCCAGGTACAGGCCTTGGATCGTGCAGGGTCTACCTCCGCATCCCCGGGCTGCCAGCCAGGAATGGGATCGATACGCGATCCGCGGTGGCGCGATTGGGGCATCGTAGGGGGTGAGCTGCAGGGCAACTGAGAGCAGCATTTCGAGCACGACTTCCCTCGCCGATCTTGCAATTTGATTATGCAACCAATCTGCCGTCGATCCCTGCCCACCCGCTTGCGACCAGGTCGCAATTGGGAACGGAAGCGCAGTTTCCGGTTGCGCATGACGTTCGGGAAAAATTCCCGAACACACAAAAACCTTCGAAAGTGTGTTGTAGACAGTTGCAGCGAGTGGCCACAATGCACGCCACTCGCGACGTTTGTAGGGAGCGTAGGGCCGCACCACAAGCGCGCATCGAATTTCTGACCGGGGTAAAGGAAGCGAGCGGTTCAGGTGCCAGATCAGAAGACCGACGCCAAAAATAAACTCCTGGAGGTGTTTGACGACGCTCTCCAGCACAACGGTTTCGGCGAGATCCGTGTGGAGATGAGAATCCTCAAGCGGCGCCAGAAGGAAGTGATCGTGCACTACGGTCGCCAATACCGCTTCCTCGTCGATTACGACAATGACTCCACTGAAAGCCCACCCACTCCGCCAGTCTCACGGCGCGCGGCGACGTGAGGGCGACGACGAGTTCCTAATGAGGCGGCAGCGGGGGGCTGCGTCTCCATATAAGTAGATTCGAGGCGGGAGCGGCGCGCGGCGTGCAGGGGGCACGCGAGCCCGTTCGTCGACAGGCGCCTCTGTGGAAGCCTTAAGGGGATTCAATGAAAGTACGTAATCAAAAGGGTTTTACCCTTCTCGAACTGCTGGTCGTAGTGACCATTCTCGCCGTGATTTCCGGCGTGGTGATTTCGTCTTTGGGTGGCCAGGAAGAGCGTGCGGGGCAGGGTGCTGCGTCGAATGCGATGGCCGCGCTCGAGGATGGGATTCGGATTTTCCGCGTTACGGAGGATCGCCTTCCCGGCGAGCTGGAATCCCTGCTCTGCGCTGACGGTGATGCTGCTGCGGCTGCAGTCTCCGCGCAGGCTATCGCGGGGACACCCGTGCTCGCCGACGGCGTAGCCGCTGCTGATGATGAAATCTACGTGTTTGGTGGGAGCAGCAATGTGCCCGGCGTGGGTGGTGGTCTAGCCGCCGACTACGCGGACAAGATTGCCCCGTACCAGCTCACTGCTGATCTCTCCACGGTGCTTGTCGATTCCGGTATCGACACGCTTCGTTACGTGACGAGCGCCGCTTGCGACAACAACACTACAACCGCTACGACTGACACCATCAATACGGTAGTGGTAGGTGATGACAATCTGGTTGACTATGAAACGCCGCTACTCGCCTTCGACAGCGTTCTGAACGAAGGGCTTGGGTTCTCGGCGCCCGTCGAAGTCGGAACGCCCGTTGCTGTGCTCTTGGAGCCCCAAGAGATTGGCGCTGATCCTGCCGCTGTTGTGCTCCTCTTCGGTATCGGTCAGTCGTCGCAGCTAGTAAGCGGCGACAACGCGATTCTGGGCAAGGCTCCCTTTGAAGGCAATGTAGGCCGCGACAAGTACGCCCACTACGCTCTTGCGCTTCAGGTGTGCGATGACTGTGCAACGCTTACGGGAACGGTCCCCGACACGTCTATCAACCTTGCAACTCTCGACGCCGACCTCGCCGCAGCGGCAGCTGATGAAGATATCGAGGCGGAAATCTCTGCCGTCCTAGACGCCGACGCAGACTTCCTGCTCGAAGAGTACGCCGAGTTCACCGGCAACAGCGACGAGTGATCTAACCGCTTTACGCGATTGGATCTATCGGAGCTAGCTCCGGTAACTGCGGGGAGCGCGTCGGCGCTCCCCGTCTCCATGAGCACGAGGCGCAAGGTGGCATGGTGGGCATGCATCTGAGCGACGGCAGCAGTCAACGCGGGCAAGCGCCACGCGGATTCACGCTCTTAGAACTGATGGTGGTGGCCGCGGTGCTCGCGGTTGTCGCACTACTGGTCATCTTCCAACTTGGCGACCAGGTGGATGACTCACGCCTGTCCGTTGCCCGCTATGAACTCACTCAACTCCGCGAAGCCGTTCTGGCCTTCGATCGCGACGCTCAGCTCTCTCTGGATCTCGACTGTGGGGCGATAGGCACGCCTTTCGATCTCGCAGATGCCGCCATCCGTACGACGCTGCGTTCTCCCGCCGAAGCAGGTTTCCTGCTGCGTTCCCAACGGGACATCGATGACGATGGCACCGACGAGTGGAACTTCTGTGACTTCGATCCCGAGTATCGAGTGGGTTGGCGTGGCCCCTACCTAAGTGGACTCAAGCCCGCCTACACCGCAGTGGATGCGGCGCTTGAGTTCGACGGCACCGACGACGGCACGAGTGCTGTTCTGGACAACGTGCTCGCCATCCCGGATCCGTTTGATCGGGACGCGGCAGCCGGGCTCTTTGCGTGGTCCGATACGCCCGACTACACCACGCCCACGTACCCGGAGAGGCGCGGGCGTCCGTACCTGTTCTTCGCGCTCGGCGAGCCTGACGCGAGGATCGTGTCCATGGGGCCAAACGGTGTGTACGAACCACCGACTGGGGATCCATGCGTGCCGCCTGCTGGATCCGATGACCTCGTCCTGTGCATCAACTAGACCCAGATCGATGATGCGCAACACACGAGGTTTCACCCTTCTCGAACTCGTCCTGGTGCTGTTCATCCTGGGGTTACTCGCCACCATTTCAACGTCCTTCATCGAGACTGAAGACGGTCAACTTCGCTTCGATGACTCGCTCGCGCGCTTGGATGCGATTCCGGCGGCCGTTTACCGGCGCGAGACCCTCGCCAACAGCCCGGTTCTCTCTGGATTCGTCGTCGATAACGGGCAGCTGCCCCCGGACCCTGCAATGGGACACCAGCTGACACCCCTTATCCGGCAAGACGGTGTGTGGGATGCAGGGGATGACTTCTGGCTCCCTCGCACGCCGCGGCTTGCCTATTTGTCCACGGAGGCGGGTGTGTCTGATCCGTTGGACTCAGGCGCTACGCCGCCACCGCTGTATCTGCTCACCAAGGGGTTTAGTGGGAGCTACCTAGACCGCGTTTCCGTCGATACAAACAACGAATATCGTGACGCTTGGGGTGACGAGTTCACCGTCAGTGTCGTGGCAGGCGATTACACGGTGAGCTACGACGGCGCCGACGCAGGTGCGCAACCCAAACCGTCACCTTTCAACCGGATCGTGGCGCGCACGATTGCCCAGGATGATTGGAGTGTCCCCCTCGGAGACATCGACGTGACCGTGCTCAACCAGCGCGCCAGTGCGCTCCCGAGCGATACCTACGGTGCGCTGCTGGTGTTCGAGAACAATGCGGGGGCGACTTTAGGGGAGCGGTGGCTTACCTATCACTTTAATTTGGACGGTCTGGCTTCCGGTGATGACTCGAACACCATCAGCGACGTGAGCGCTTGGTCGCTAGACGGCGTGACGGGCATCGATCCTGCGGTCGCGCGCGTTCCTGCCGGGCGGCATCTGTTCGTCGTTGTGCAGGACCCAGCAGGAGCCGACAACGTTGGCACGATCTTCGGTGGCGTGCAGTTCCTGGTGATCCCCCGATCGACACAACCATCGGTTACGCTGGAGTTGACTACCCCGTGATCGAGAAGTATCTCAATCGCCTCCCGAAGATCGGAGGCCAAGGTGATCGCCGTCTACTAGTGCTCGAGTACGACGGCTTCAGACTGCGGGCTTCAATCACCGCGCGTAATGCGGGAGCGATACGGCTGCTGACCCATGCCACTGTCGCTGGCACAGTCGCAGAAGAGGCACTCAACACCGTCTTAACCCAGCTACGCGGCGCCGGCGAGGCGATCCCCCGCGACGTGATCCTACTCCACGTGAGCGTCGTCACGTCAGTCATCGCCCCACCCATCGCCGACGGCACGGACCTCACCACCGCCCAAACCACCGAGATGGTGCGCTGGGAAATGGAAGGGCTCTACAGCGATGTCGCACCCACCTGGGACATCGGCTGGCTGCTCATGGGCATGCTGTACCTCGACGCCGATCAGCGTGAAGAGGTCCTGACCGAAATGGACGCGCAGCGCGGCGCGACAGCGGGCTTCCAACCCGGCGGGCGGCCTTCCTCGCGCTTCGGTGAGATCGCCATCGACCGTGGCTACATCACCGAGGCCCAACTCGACGAATGCCTCCAACTGCAGGAGCGCTTACAGCTCGGGGACGCCGGCATTCGTGTCGGCTGGACACCCCTCGACACCACACCCCGTCGCTGGCTCACCACGGCCGTGGACGTGTCGACGCACAGCCAGTGGGTAGAGCTGCTATCACGAGTGGGCAAGCAGCAGAAGACTTCGCTCACGCTGCACGGTCTGTACGCGATCCCCGGTACCAGCTGTGCCTTGTTGAATCTCAAGCAGGACGAGAACGCGTGTGTTCTGGAAGTACACGATGCTTACGTCTCCGTCAGCTTGCTGACATCTGAAGGCCTTACGCGCATCGCCACCCTAAAGGCGAGCAGTCGGCGCGTGGATGCGGTGGACATCCATCCCGCGTTGCGAGACATGCCTGTCACGGGATGCACCTTCGTGATCTTCGTTGGCGTGGCAGAGGACTCGGACGCCATCCGGCTAGACCTGGAAGGAGCATTCCCCGATACGCCGTTCGTACCCCTCGCGGGGCTACTAGCGGATGGCCATTCAATCGCCGGTGAGCGCGTAGAGGTCGTGGGCGGCGCGCCCCTCGAGGCCGATGCGCTGCCCGCACTGGGTGCTGCTCGGGCGTGGTTCAACGAGCTGCCGACGATGACCACTGCCGTCGCCGGCATGCCGCCTCCGCCGGCCTTCTACCGCCGGCGCGAGGGTCAGATCGCTATCGCCGTGGCGGTGGCGCTCGCCGTGCCGTTGCTCACGGAGGCTTATCACGCTTTTTCCCAATCACGCTTGCGCACCCAGCTGATCCGCCTGGAAGACCAG
Source organism: Pseudomonadota bacterium (assembly GCA_039193195.1). NCBI lineage: Bacteria > Pseudomonadati > Pseudomonadota > Pseudomonadota bacterium. The sequence goes on along the minus strand of JBCCWS010000013.1, from coordinate 32,440 downwards.
CGGGCGGATGTCCGACGGCTGGAGAAGGCCTCCAGCGACGCGCGCAGTCTCGATGCCGAACGCCAGCGGTTGCAGGAGGAGCGCAGGCAGCTGGATGCGCTGAAGACCTTGGTGCAGTCCGCGCTCATCGAGCGGCAGGACTTCGTTCCCTCCCTGCTGCCCTTGATCGCCAATACGGCCAACTCCGGCATCGTGGTCAACATGATCGATGAAGAGAGTTGGAACGAGTTCCGCATCACCGGCTACGCCCGCGATCAGCGCGCGGCGGACGCCTACTACACGGATCTCTCTCGGCAGCTGGAGCGCTTTGAGTTGCGGGTGCTGGACAGCCCGACCACGCTGACCGTCGACAAGGCGGGGGTTCCTCGCTATGAGTTCTCATACCTGATCGGCCGTCCACGGACGACCCAGCAGGCGGGAAGTGCCCAAGCGGGCGCTGCTCGGCGCAGGAGTCGTTGATCTGATGGCGAAGCGCAATCGCAAGGAAAGCGGCATCAGTGCCCGCGAGCAGCTTCTGGTGGGGACGCTCGCGCTCTCGCTGGTGGTCGCCGCCTACATGGTGCTGCGTGTACCTACGTTGAAACGCGACGCTGCAGTAGCGCGGGAGAACGTGGAGCGTACGGAGCGGGAGATTCGCAAATCGCGTCCGTCGGGAAGTGTGGGCAGTACGAATCGGCTTCGCCGTGATGTGGAGAAGCTCCGCGACGAGCTGGAGCAGGAGCGGGCGACGCTGGAAGGGTACCGCTCAGCGTTCGTGGATCTCTCGGACAGCGATGCGCTCCCCGCGATGTTGGGGGAGATCACCCGTCAGGCGGAGCTCGCGGGCCTGCAACTCGTGGATCGCAAGAACGTGACGAGTCGTTTGGAGACGGTGCTGGATCTCGACCGTCGCCTGCGTCAGATGCTGGCACCGCCGCCTCGGGCCACGCAAAGCGCGACCGCCTCAGGCAACCGACGGGCTAATCGCCGCGCCAACACGGCCCAGTCGCGGGCACGTGCGGCGGAGCGGACCGCACTCCAGCAGGCACTACGTCGCGACGAGCCCCTCATGAACCGCCCTATCTTCCAGTTCGAGTTTCGCGGCAGCTTCGGCGCTCTCCACCGCTTCATCACGGCGATTCACAGCCTCCAGAACAGCACCGTGATCACCCAGCTCTCGGTGGGCACCGACAGCGCCCTGAGCGTCGGCGGGCAACGCGTCCTCACCGCCAATCTGACGATCGCGTTGTAAGAGGGTTTGATCGTGACGCTATCCCTGCAACCGGCGCTCGACTCACTCGTGAGCCACCGCGCGTCCGATCTTCACCTTTCAGTGGGTGTGCCGCCCGTTCTGCGCATCGCAGGCGACTTGCACGTGCAGGACGGCGAGGTCCTCGCGCCGGAGGCGATCGACGCGCTGCTGGCAGAAGCCCTCACCGAGTGGCAGCGAGATCGCCTGGCTGCAGACCACACCCTCGACCTCGGCCTCACCAGCGACGCAGGCGAGCGCTACCGAATCAACGTCTACCGCGAGCGCGGTCATTACGCGTTGGCGATCCGCTGGTTGGAGGGCACTAGCCACACCCTGGAAGAGCTGCGCCTGCCGGGGCAGATAGCTGAACTGGCGCGTATCCGCGACGGACTCGTGCTCATGACGGGCGCTACCGGGAGCGGCAAGTCGACCACTCTCGCCAGTCTGATCAACATCATCAACGAGTCTCGCCGCTGCCACATCCTCACGATCGAGGACCCGATCGAGTTCCTGCACGAGAACAAGCGAGCCCTCGTGCACCAGCGTGAAGTCGGCGCGGACGTGGGGAGTTTCGGCGGTGCCGTGCGCTCGGCGTTGCGTGAGGATCCCGATGTGGTGCTCGTGGGCGAGATGCGGGACACGGAGACGATCTCGGCGGCGCTCACCGTGGCCGAGACCGGCCATCTCGTGTTCTCCACCCTGCACACCAACGACGCCATCGGGGTGCTTGATCGCATCATTGGCGTCTTCCCCGGTCACGCGCAGATGGCGATTCGTCAGCAACTGTCGATGAGCCTTCGTGCGGTGGTCACGCAAACCCTGGTGAAGACCCGCGATGGCAAGGGGCGGGTGCCCATCAACGAGATCCTTATGGTGAACCATGCGGTGGCCCATCTGATCCGCGAGCACCGCCCGGAGCAGATTCGCTCGATCATGGAGACAGGGCGCCAGGACGGCAATCAGACCCTCGAGCAGGCGATCGCCGTACGTATTCGCCAGGGCCTGATCGACCGTGCTGCGGGCCTCGCGATGACCACGCGTCCGGAGCAACTCGAAGATCTACTCCGTCTCGGCGACGGCGACGGGGCAAGCGGCCCTGGCGCCTCCCAGCGTGACCGGAGGCGCCGCTGATGTTGCGCGAACAGCTGCTCATCAATGCGGCCATCTCCCAGGGGCTGCTGGAGACGCGACAGCTCGAGGAGGCGCGCCGTCGGTCCCTGCGTTCCCGGGAGCCGTTGATGCGCACCTTGAGTCAGGTGGCTCGCCTGCCCGCGGAGGACTTCTATCGGGCCTACGCCCAAGAGAACGGCCTACCGTTCATGCGAGGCTCCCAGTTGCGCGCCAACCCGGCGGCCGTCACGCGCCTAACGCCTGCGTTCATCCGACAGCGCCTCGCCCTTCCCGTCATCGACGCGCGCGGCCCGTGTGTGGCCTGCGCCAATCCGAACGATCCGATGGTGCAGCGACATCTGCGACGCACCCTGGGCGACGATGTCACGATCCTGCTGGCCGAGCCAGAAGCGCTTGCCGAGGCCGTGCATCAGCAGGTGGCTGTGCCCGAGGGGAACGAGGCGATCACGCAGATTCCCGCCTGGCGTGAGTTCGAGGCGGTACAGATGCTCGACGAAGTGCTGAGCGATGCCTACCTGCGCCACGCGTCGGACGTTCACTTCGTACCCCAGCGCGACAGCTTCGTCGTGAGCACTCGCGTCGACGGGCGACTGCAGGAGTACCCACGTCCTTTCACGCCGGAGCAAGGCGTGAACCTCCTAAGTCGCATCAAGGTCCTTGCGCAGCTCGATATCGCCGAGTCACGCATGCCCCAGGATGGGGCCATCACCCATCGCATGACGGACGGCACGGAGTTCGACATCCGCGTCGCGACGCTCCCGGCCCGCTACGGGGAGCGCGCCACCCTGCGCCTGCTCGGCGCCGAAGAACATCTGGTCACCTTGGGCGATCTCGGCTTGGAAGCGAGCGATGCCGAACGCTTCCGTGAAGTGGTGCGACGGCCCCACGGGATAATCCTGATCACCGGCCCGACCGGGAGTGGCAAGTCCACGACGCTCTACGCCGTGCTCGATGAGATCGCTGATGAGGAAGTGAACGTCCTCACCGCCGAAGACCCCATCGAGCGTCCGATCGAGGGCATCACCCAGCTGCAAACCAGCGTGAAGGTAGATTTTGCCGGTGCCCTGCGCAGTTTCCTGCGTCATGACCCCGACGTCATCATGGTGGGCGAGATCCGCGACGGCGAAACCGCCAACATCGCCATCAAGGCGTCCCTGACCGGACACCTCGTGCTCTCCACCCTGCACACCAACTCGGCCTTGGGCAGCATCATGCGCCTGCGCGACATGGGGACCGAGTCCTACCTGGTGGCGGCCACCCTCGCGTGCGCCGTGGCCCAGCGCCTTGTGCGTCGCCTGTGCGAGCGCTGCAAGGAGTCGGCACCGTTGCCAGCCGCCATGGCCACACTCCTGGGTGATGAGTATCCCCAAAGCCATATGCATGTACCCCGCGGTTGCGCCTACTGCCGCGGCTCGGGGTATCGGGGGCGAATCGCCCTGTTTGAATTCCTGTGGGTGGACGATGAGCTATCGCGGGCGATCGCCGCAGGGGCCGACGAGGCCACGCTCGGCCAGATCGCCGGCGTAGATCCTACCCTGCGAAGCGACGGTCTGGCCAAGCTGCAACAGGGCGTGACCAGCCTGGATGAGCTGCAGCGGATCGGCCTGCTGCCCTTCACGGGTGTCGCGCCCGGCGTGCCCCAGGCGGTCTTGGATCAAGGGGTGAGCTGACATGCGCTTCGAGTACATGGCCCTGGACACCCAGGGGCGCAAGCGTCAAGGCACCCTGGACGGGGATGACCGCACGGAGATCGTGAGCTGGCTGCGCGACCAGGGAATGTACCCTGTGCGCGTGGCGCCGGCAGAAGCGGACGACACGCTGCTGCCGGACGACGACGCCCGCGTCGTTCTCATGAACCTGATGCCGGTGACCACCACGCAGAAGGTCTTCCTCTTCCGGCAGCTTGGCTTGATGCTGCGCTCGGGCATGTCCGTGACCGAAGCGTTGGATGTGATCCAGTCGCTGCAGAAAGGGCGGCTTGGTCGGGTCGTTGCCAAGGTCAACGAGGAGGTGAAGCGAGGGACGCGTTTCTCCACGTCAGTGGTGGACCACCCGGAAGCGTTCCCGCCGCTGGCCTCGCACATGTTGCGCAGCGCCGAAGCCAGCGGTGAGCTCAGCGCGGCCCTCGCGCGCATTGCCGACTTCCTAGAGCGGCGTGCCGCGTTGCGTAGGCAGGTCACCTCCACCCTGATGTTACCGGTGTTCACGCTGCTCGCCGCGGTGGGGGTGTTCGTATTCCTGCTGGTGTCCGTGCTTCCGAAGTTCGAGGATTTCCTCGCACGGGCCGGCAAGGCGCCGCCGCCTGAGACCATGGCGATGATCGATCTTGGCAACTTCATCGCAGCCAATTGGGTGCTCCTGCTCGCCGGTATCTTGGCCGTGGTGGCCACAGTGGCCCTGATCTATCAGCGCGATTGGGGCGAGCGTGCGATCGATGGGTTCCTCCTGCGTCTTCCCGTGGTCGGCAAGGTGATGACGACCGCCGCGATGTCCCAGGTGAGTTGGGGATTGGGGGTGCTGGTGCGAAGCGGCGTGCCCATCGTCGATGCGCTCAAGATCATCCGCGGGCTGGTGAGCAATCGGGTGATCGCCGACGCCTTCGAGGCAGCCACGGATTCGGTGCTGCGGGGGCAGGATCTCGCGAGAAGCCTTGATCGCTTCGGCATCGATCTACTCCTGCGTCAGCTCTCCAGCGTGGGCGAACGTACGGGCAACCTCGCCGATATCATGGAAGAAGCGAGCGCCTACTACGATGTCGAGCTCGAGCAACGCACCCGCATGCTCGCCAATCTCGTGGAACCGGTGGCGATCATCGGCATCGCAGGGGTGGTCTTCTTTGTCTACTCAGGTTTCTTCCGCGCGTTGCTCGCGGTCTCCGTTCGATGAGAAAGTCGATGCTATCAAGAAAAATTGGATCGAACGCGCGATCACATGCGATGCCGGTGGTTTCCATGCTGATCGCCTTGGTTGGCGTGTTGGCAGGAGTACCCACTCACGCTCAGACGGCGGATCGGCCAGCGCGCCCATCGTTGCGCGACAACGTGGCTGAGCGCAACGCTGCGATTGACCGCCAGCTTGCGCAGCGAGGAGTTGCGGACGCGGGAGCCTCCGATGCGGTCGGGGCACCGGCTGCGACCTCCGTGGAGGAACCAGGGAGGGATCCCTTCACGCCGCTGCCCGCCTTCAACCAACGCCAGCCGGGCGGTGCTCCGGCATTCATCGCCAACCCCACCCCTGGTCGCGCGCCCGAGCTGGAGCTCAAGGGTATCGTCGACCTCGAAGACGAGGTCACCGCACTCCTGCGTATCGGTCCTTCGCGCGTCTTCATGGTGCGCCAGGGCGATCAGATCACCTTCGATCCCACCCGGCCCGGTCAGGCGATCAAGATTCGTGAGATCTCGCGCCTCAGCGTGGTGGTGGAGATCGGTAGCATCGGTAACGTGGTGGTCGTGCGATGAGCGTCTCTTTGCCGATCGTCCTCGCGGCCGTTCAGATGACGGTCGCGCTGGCGCAAGCACCGACGCCCCCTTCGGATGTTGGGGCCAGTAGTCTCTTCGCGTCGAGCTCGAGGGTGGAGCCAGCCCCACTGCGCTTCGATGAGCTTGAGTTCCGCGACGCCAGACTCATCGATGCGATTCGGGTTATCTCGGAGGCGAGCGGCGCCAACATCATCTCAACTCGAGCCGCGTCCGAGAGCTTGGTGACGATCTACCTGCGCAATGTGACCGTGGAGGAAGCCGTCCAGTCGATCTGCCGTGTGAACCAACTCTGGTACCGGCGCGATGGCAGTTCCGGCACCTATCGGATCATGACGGTGGAAGAGTACCAGAAGGACCTCGTGGTGTATCGGGACGATACGATCGAGGTGTTCGAACTGCTCAATCCGAACGTGCTGCTCGCCGCGCAGGCGATCCAGGATTTGTTTGGGAACCGCGTGGTGCTGTCCTTTGGGTTGCAGCCGGCGCAGGAGCAACAGTTGGCGGGTGCTGGCGGGCTGGGTGGCATTGGCGGCGGTATCGGCGGCGGCGCTGGCGGGCTGGGTGGTATCGGCGGGCGCGGGGGCAACCGAAACTTCAGCGGCGTCGGGGGCCGTGGCGGCGGCAACGTCAACAACCGCGGTGGCCGGGGGAATTTCCAGAACCTGAACAACTTCGGCGGCGGTCGAGGCGGCCGCGGTGGTGCGGGACAAGGCAACCAGGCAGACCCGGAAGCGGAGGTATCGGAAGACCTCACCGTCGACCAACTGGAAGCACTGGCCCGCACTGGCCGCGGCGTCAACCAGGTAAGTGCTGACCAGCTAGCCGCGGTCTCCACCCAGGCGGGTCCCATCTACGTGACCGTCAACCAGGAACACAACCAGATCATCGTACGCACGAGCGATGAGCGCGCCTTAGGGTCCATTGGCGAGTTGATCGAAAAGCTCGATAAGCCTGTTGTTCAAGTTCTCCTGGAGATGAAGATCCTCGATGTCCTCATCGACGACGACTTCGATTCCCTCTTTAACTTCCAATTCCAAGGCGGCGACTCGGGCGTCATCGATGCCAGCGGTAACCCGATTCCCCGCAACGAACTCGATCTCGGCAACTTCGCCAGCCAGGGCGGCTCCTTCGTCTATCAATTCCTGAGCGAGTCACTACTCGGCCAGATCGAGCTGCTGGAGACATCCAACCGCATCAACGTCATCGCCACCCCCGTCATCACCGCGGGCAACAACCGCCCGGCCCAGTTGTTCGTGGGCGAGGAGACCGTGCTGACGACGGGCGTGAGCACCTTGGTGAACGATACGCAGGTGGGCGTTGCCACCACCATCGTTCAGCCTGAGACGGAAGTGCGTCAGGTAGGCAATACGATCAGCATCACGCCGTTCATCAATGAAGACGGCACCGTAACGCTATCGCTGATCCAGGAGACCTCGACGATCACCCGCGACGGCGCCAACCTGCTGGTGGCCGTGAGCGATCAGGTGCAGACGGTACCGATCGATACCGTTAACACGACGCTGGTCGCCGGCACGGTATTCGCGCGCGACGGCTACACCATGGCCGTCGGCGGCCTGGTGCGGGAGACACGCTCGCAAGCGACCCAGAAGGTGCCCGTGCTCGGGAGCATCCCGATCCTAGGTACCCTGTTCCGCCGCGACTCGACCCTCACCGAACATCGTGAGCTGGTGCTGCTGATCACGCCGTATATACTCAACGACGCCGAGCGCGCCGAGCAGATCACCGACGATCGTATCCTGGCACCGTCCCGCTACAGCGAGTGGCCGAACCAGAAGGGGACGCCGCCGGCGCTCTTCCAGCAGGACACGGATCCTCCGGGTGAGATCGAGGAGGATCTGAAGTTCGACGATAAGCGGAAGAGGCGGCGCGAGCGGCGACGTCGGCGGAAGGAGGCGGCCGGCCAGTAGTGGGGGTGGGCCGCTGATGCTTTGCGCTATTGAGTGCAATGCCTCGGGACTATTTCCCAGGCTATCGGCTGTGCTCGGTGCCACTGGTTGGGTAAGCGGCTCGGATTTCGCGAGTGGAAGGCCCCTCGTCCGGCAAGCGGGTTTCATGCACCGAAGTCTCATCAAACGGCGGTCGGCGAGGGCTGGAGTAAGGAGCTGCTTTGCGAGCTGGGTAGGGGTGCGCTTGCCACTAGCGGCGAACCAGCATTGCGATAGCCAAGCACAGGGAAGCTACCCGGATCTTCTAACTCGTTATACCGAATAAAATCCTTAATTATGCCCGTCTTCCATTGGGATTTGTCGCTGCGGATCAATTTCAGCAACAACACCATAATTGTCGGTTACCCGCTGAAGTCGTACCCAATGCTTCGAATTCTGAATATCTACAACCAGCTTATTCGTGCCCGCCCCATAGCTAATACTCACTCGCGACTTGCCAGTTTCCTCGCATGCACTCGTTACGATTACGTAGCTTCCGGTAGCACTGTCCATTACTGAGCCGTCACTCAGTGAGCAGTCGACACCTGGTAACAGAGGAAATCTCAGACGAGCGGGGTCTTCGGCTAGCAATTGGTTGACAAATCGATGGATGTTCTCTGTGTTGATCTGTACAAGTCGAGTTTGCTGAATACGGAAGGCATTAAACGAGAGGGGGTTCTCGTCGTTGAGCGCGAAGGCTTCAAGATATTCTTCACTGCTTGTATTTGGTTCCTCGAAGGCGAGCGCGTAGTCTCTGAGATCAATCGCGGGTGCCGTATCGTCTGACTCTTGGTCATCGCTTCCGGTCACGGGTTCGAGGGAGTCTAGTGAAGCTTCTTGTGCTTGCGTGACCGTCTCTACAGTAGCTGAAGGCAAGCGGACCGCTTCATCAGAGCCGATGGGCGACGAGCCGTGTTTTCCTGCCAAGAAAGTCAGCCCGACTAAACCAGTCAACAGGGTCAATGAAATTGCAATTGTTCTCATCAACAAGCTCTCAATGCTAGATGCTACGCAGTACTCCGCTGCGTACTTTGATGATTCGATAGGTGCTGATAAGAGACGGGGGTGATAGGGAGCTATCTTTAACGTTGAGTCAGTAATATGTCATGCGCAGCGGGGAGATATCTTCGATGCAACATCTATCGGCTAATACCTATCCGTACAAGGGTCCAGCCTATCCGGGGCTCGTAGAGTCTCATCGAGGGGTGTCGAGCTCTAGCTTCAGCGTCTCCACAGTTACTCGATTTCTCCTATTGGTGAAGATCAAACGAAATACTGTTGCCGGACAGGTGGCGAAGAAGGTGCGGATGTAGACTCAGGACTTCCTGAGGCATAGGCAGGAGGCTGGCTACTTGGAGCATCGAGAAGGAAAGAAGCACTTAACGGCTTTAGAAAAGAGGGCTGGGGGTGAGCTTCGTGTGAGTAAGCGTTTCGGGCCCTATTTCGCTTGGCCAGCCGATCTATCTCTCTGACACCGGGAGGCCGTAGGCCGTCCGGATACACGGATTGCGCTCTCGCCTCTGTAGTGTTGGTACCGGGAGGGGGACTCGAACCCCCAAGCCCTCGCGGACAGCGGATTTTGAATCCGCCGCGTCTACCAATTCCGCCATCCCGGCAAGGCGGGCAAAATTACAGCCTTGGCAGGGACCTGTCCAGACCGGTTGCGCCGCAGCATCGGTGCGGCCCGGGAACTTCCTGAAGCGATTCGTTCTCGAAGCAGCGACCTTTCCCCGACTCGTAGCATCAAAATAAAGATGTCTAGATTCAGCCAGGAAATACCCGCCCATCAGGTGGCGGCGGCGGCGGCCGGGGACGCCAGGGCGCAGGAAGCGATCTATCGCACCTTCTGCGATGCGGTGTATTCCCTGGCCAGCCGGTTGCTCGGCCGGCCGGACCTGGCGGAGGAGATTCTGCAGGACACCTTCGTCGAGGTACTTCGCCACCTCGGCAAGTTCCGCGGCGATGCGCCCCTCGGTGCCTGGATCCGCAGCATCGCGGTAAACAAGTGCCTCATGCACTTCCGCTCCGCCTGGGTCCGCTACAGCCGCAGCGGAGAGGAGATGTGGGACCTGCTGCAGCACACGCGCGATGGCGCGCCCGCCGCGCAGGCCAGCACGGACCTCGAAGGGGCGATGGCGCATCTCACGCCGACGGCCCGGGCCGTCGTGTGGATGTATGACGTCGAGGGCTACACCCATCGCGAGATTGGCGCGATGATGGGCAAGACCACCAGCTTTTCCAAGTCCCAGCTGGCGCGCGCGCACAAGCGCCTTCGCGACGCGCTGGATGATCAGGCGGGAGCGGCGACGTGCACGCAAGCCTCCAGCAGCTTCTGAGTATTCGCGATGGGGCACCGGTAGACGCCGATTGCCTAGCGCACGTCGCCGAGTGCCGCCACTGCCAGCGCGAGCTGGAGCAGCTCGAGTGCGTCACGCGCAACCTGCGGGCGCTGCCCGACGACGAGGCGCCCGAGTCGGCTTGGGCCGAGATCCGCGCTCGCTTGCGCCAGGATACGGGCACTAGTCACCCCCGCAGTGCCGGCTGGCGACAGGTGCTAGCAGCGCCCTTCCGTGGTGGCTTGGGCGTGCGGCAAGCGCTGCTCGAGGGCATGCTCGCCAGTGTCGTCGCGGTGCTCGCGGTGGTGTGCCTGCGTCTTTGGACGGCTGATCTGCAGGAGGCACAGCGCAAGCTGAGCGCGGGAATTCCATTGGATTCCGCGCAGTTCCCTACCACGCCGGCGAACTACGCTGGCTTTGACGAGCTTTTGTCTACCCGGTGGCTCCAGGAGCATCGCTTGGAGTCTATGGGCGGAAATTCCGGACTAAACGTGGACAATCAGGCTCGCATTGACGAGCTCAAGAGCCGCATCGCGATGCTCGATTATTATTGTCTCAACGAGAAAAATTTGACGCCTGAGGAGCGTTACTCCATCGATCTCAAGCGTAGTCGCCTAATGGACGAACTCTTGGACGCCTACGGTGCTCCGGTGCCAGTGCGGACAAAGTTCGAATTACCCCGATAGGCGTATTCTAGCTTTCATGCCCTCCTCACATGCCTAGGCTGCAGCGCATGCGTATTTTGGGAGTCGGGTTGGGGCTTGCGCTCCTAGCGGTGCTTCTGATGACCGCTGGTGGGCAAGGCGGCCAGATCTCGCCGGACTCAGCGTGGCAGGCATCCCTCCGCGCGCCCGACGTCACATTCTCCGCACCCGGTACGAACCGCGCCCCCCGCCTTGGGACTGAGATGAATCTTGGTGAGCAGGCGGTTGAAGAGATCGTCCAGCGGGCACTACTAAACGTAGAGCGTCAGCTGCTAGAGAACGAGCATCGTGCGGTGCTTGGGATCGTCGCGGGTGAGCCGACGGTTACCGGCGTACGAGTGACCGGGGTGACCCCAGACGGGCCTGCTCAGCAGGGCGGTTTGCGTAGCGGCGACGTCATCCTGGCCATCGACGGTACGGCGCTCGAGGACGATGGCGTGAGCAACCCCGTGGAGCAGCTCGTGGCCGTGCTGCAAGGCGCGGCGCCGGGTGACTCGGTCAGCCTGCACTACAAGCGGGCCGATGCCATTACGTACGCCGACGTGGTGCTCGGCGATTTGGCCGACCTGCCAGGCACGGCGCGGCAGCACTCCACAGACCGTTGGTACGCGCTCGAGCTCACCGCGATGACCGTTGAGCTCGGGCGTTACTTTGGCACCGATGAAGGGTTGCTGATCACGCGTGCGCCAGACCATACGCCGCAGCTACAGGACGGCGACGTACTCCTTCGCATCGATGGGCGCACGCCTCGTACGGCGGAGCATGCGCGTGCCATCCTCACGTCGTACCGCTTGGGCGAGGCCCTAGCGTTGAGCGTGGTCCGTGATGGGTCGCAGATCGAGGTGGCCATAGGCGAGGTCGCCAGTGCCCCGGTGGCCGTTCCGACAGAGTCGTTCCCGACCCCACCTCTCGTGGCCCTCGAAGCTCTGGACGCCTGCGTAATGCGCCGCTTGTAGCGGTCTGCCCCGATCCCTAGGTACGCTGTGCGCCCATGCAGCGTTCTGATTTCGCCTACCAGTTGCCCGACGAGCTCATCGCGCAGGCGCCCCCGCCCAACCGTTCCGACGCACGCCTTCTCACCCTAAATGGTGCCGACGGGCACGTGTCAGATCGTGCGATTCGGGACCTGCCCGAGTTGCTAGGTGCTGCTGACCTGCTGATCTTCAACGACACGAGGGTCGTGCCGGCGCGCCTCTATGGCCGTAAGGCCAGTGGGGGCAGAGTAGAGCTATTGCTCGAGCGTGCTTTGGACGAGCGCCGCGTCCTCGCCCAAATGAAGGCGAGCAAGCCGCCCGCGCCCGGTGCCGTGCTCACCATGGAGGGCGGGGCTGAGGTGCAGGTCAGGGACCGCCAGGCCGGGGGGCTCGTCGAGTTCGTCTTCGATCGGCCAGCACTCGCCTATTTCGAGGCGCACGGTCACATGCCCTTGCCGCCTTATGTGCAGCGCCCGGATGATGCCCAGGATCGCGAGCGGTACCAGACCGTGTTCGCGGACAAACCGGGGGCAGTCGCTGCGCCTACCGCCGGTCTTCACTTCGATGCGCCCCTGCTGGCGGCCCTGGAGGCGCAGAGGATCGAGCGACGTACCCTCACGTTGCACGTGGGCGCCGGGACTTTCCAACCGGTACGCGTGGATGACCTAGACCACCACGTGATGCACGAGGAGCGGGTGTTCATCGACGAGGGACTGCGCCAGGCGATCGCCGCCTGCTGGGACAGGGGCGGTCGCGTGGTGGCCGTGGGAACCACCGTGGTGCGCGCCCTCGAGAGCGCGGCCGGTGAGGATGGGTTACCCAAGCCCGGCGCGCGTAGCACGCGCCTGTTCATTCGACCGGGCGGCCACCGCTTCGCGACCGTCGACCTCATGCTCACCAACTTTCACCTCCCCGAGTCCACCCTGCTGATGCTGGTGTGCGCCTACGCCGGCCGGCGCCATACACTGGCGGCCTACGCGCACGCGGTGCGCGAGCGTTACCGCTTTTTCAGCTACGGCGACGCCATGCTCGTGAGCCCGCAGCCTGAGCAACGCCGAGAACGTCGCGCGTCATGATTCCGCGCAGCATGCACTATGCGCGCCTTGGCCAGGACGGGGCCGCTAGACGAGGCCGGCTAACCTTCACGCGCGGCGAGCACACCAGCAGGGTCGAAACGCCTGCCTTCATGCCCGTGGGTACCTACGGCACGGTGAAGGGCATGACTGGGGAGGAGCTCATCGATCTCGGTGCGCAGATGATCCTCGGCAACACCTTCCACCTCATGCTGCGCCCGGGCGAGGCCACCGTAAGAGCGCACGGCGGCCTGCACGGGTTCATGCACTGGAAGGGCCCGATCCTGACCGATTCCGGTGGTTTTCAGGTGTGGTCTCTCGCGGCCATGCGCAAGCTGTCGGAGGAGGGTGTGCGCTTCCAATCGCCGGTGGACGGCAGCCCCTGGATGCTCACCCCCGAGCGCTCCATGCAGGTGCAAAGGGACCTGGGCGCGGATGTGGTGATGGTGTTCGACGAATGCACCGATTACCCCGCCAGCGAGGCGCAGGCGCGGGTGTCGATGGAGCTTTCCCTGCGTTGGGCGGCTCGCTCTAGGGAAGCCCATGCGGACAATCCGGCTGCGCTGTTCGGCATCGTCCAGGGCGGGATGTTCGAAGGCCTTCGCGAGCGCTCGGCCCGTGGCCTGCGCGATATCGGCTTCGACGGCTATGCTGTGGGAGGGCTCTCCGTGGGAGAGTCGCAGGAGGAGCGCCTGCAGGTCCTCGATTGCACCGTGCCGCTGCTGCCGCAGGAGCAGCCCCGCTACCTGATGGGGGTAGGCACGCCGGAGGATCTCCTGGAGGCCGTTGCGCGCGGCATCGACATGTTCGACTGCGTGATGCCCACACGTCACGCGCGAAACGGTTATCTATCCACTTCCCGCGGCACCTTGCGCATCCGCAATGCACGCTATGCCGAGGACCTACGACCGCTGGATCCGGAGTGTGAGTGCTATACCTGCAGCAACTACAGTCGGGCCTACCTGCGCCACCTCGCGCGCTGCAACGAGATCCTCGGCGCCCGCCTGAACACCATCCATAACCTGCATTTCTACCAAACCCACATGCGACGCATACGCGAGGCCATTGAGGCCGGCCGCCTCGCGCAGTACGCCGAGGCGTATCGGGCAGGGGTGGCGCGCGGCGTCGAGTGATTCTCCGCTAACGCTTGAAATATTCGGGCCCGGCACAAGAAGAGGGATATGGCATACTTGCGGGCTTTCTGCCTGCACCTCGAAGGTCACTCATGGATTTCCTGATCAGTCCCGCGCTGGCCCAGGGGGCCGAGGCGCCCGCTGGTAGCGTCTTCGGCACGCTCCTGTTCCCGATTCTCCTCATCGTCATCTTCTACTTCCTGATCATCCGGCCGCAGCAAAAGCGCGCCAAGGAGCATCGGGACATGGTGGAGTCGGTCGCCGTCGGCGCCGAGGTGGTCACCAGCGGCGGGGTGCTCGGAAAGGTCACCAAGGTAGGGGATCAGTTTTTCACGGTGGAAGTGGCAGACGGCGTGGCCATCCGAGTGCAGAAGCACGCGGTCGGTGCCGTCATGCCCAAGGGCACGGTGAAGGGCGCATGAGACAGAACCACACGCCGAGTTGGCTCCTCGGCTTGGTCGTAGGAGTGATGGTCCTTGGCATCCTCTTCGCGCTGCCGAACCTCTTCGGTGAAGATCCGGCGATCCAGCTGACGCCCGCCGACGGGTCTGCGCCGCCCGAAGCCGTGGTGGCCGACGTGGAGGATTTCCTCCAGGGCGAGGGACTGCCCTACGACCAGGCCCGTCTCGTTGACAGCAAAACCGTCATGGTCACCTTTGAGGACACGGCGGCCCAGGGAGATGCCCTCGATCCCCTGCGCGACCGTTACCGTGACGGCTACATCACCGCGCTGACGACCATGCCACGTATGCCGGACTTTATGCGCGCCTTAGGTCTGCGACCCATGGCTCTAGGGCTCGACCTGCGCGGTGGCGTGCACTTCCTGTTCGAGGTCGATCTGGAGGTGGCGCTCGAGAAGTTTATAGAGCAATCGGAAGGGACCTTCCGCCAGGTCCTGCGCGAGGCCAACGGTCGCCAGGGAATTCGCAGCCAGGGCTACGAGGTGATCGAGGAAACCAACACGATCATCTACAAGTTTCGCGATCGGGAGACGGCAGTGGAAGCCGAACGCGAGATGCGCCAGATCAGTACTGAGTTCGACTACCTCATCGGCAACTCGCCGGACGGTGGCGCGTTTGTCAGCGCCACTATGAACGAGGCGGCGCTCGCGGCGCTGCAGGCGCGCTCGATCGATCAGAACCTCACTACCTTGCGCCGGCGCGTGGACAGTCTCGGGGCGGCTGAGCCCCTGATTCAACAGCAAGGTCTGAACCGCATCGTGGTGGAGTTGCCGGGCGTGCAAGATCCGGCGGCGGCAGAGCGGATCATCGGCGCCACGGCCACCGTAGAATTCCGCCTGAACGATACGGAAGGCGATGCCAACGCAGCGGCCAGAGGGGAGCGCGTGCCGTTCTCCAGCCGCCTCTACTACCACCGCGACGGCTTCCCCGTGCTGCTCAAGCGCGAGGTGATCGCAAGCGGCGACAACCTCACCAGCGCCACCTCCACCGTGAGCTCCAGCGGCGGCGGTCCGGCGGTGAGCGTCAACCTCGATCAGCGCGGCGGCAACCGCATGCTGCGCGCCACCACGGAGAATGTGGGTAAGCCCATGTCCGTGGTGTACATCGAGAGCGAGCGCAAGGAGGTAGAGCAGGACGACGGAACGATCGATATGGTCACCGAAGAGAATCGTGAGGTGATTAGTATCGCAACGATCCAGGGCGTGTTCTCGAACCGCTTCGAGATCACCGGCCTGAATCCCACGGAGGCCTCGACGCTGGCCACGCTGCTGAACGCCGGCTCCCTGGCCGCGCCAATCTTCAAGGTTGAGGAGCGCACGATCGGCCCGAGTCTCGGTGAGCAGAACATCGCCCGCGGGCAGATGGCCATTCTCATCGGCTTCGTCGCCGTGGTCATCTTCATGGCGCTGTACTACCGCATGTTCGGCCTGTTCGCGAACGTTGCCCTGTTCGCTAACCTAGTGCTCATCGTGGCCCTGCTCTCCGTGTTGCCGGCAGCGCTGAGTCTGCCCGGTATCGCGGGCATCGTGCTCACCGTGGGTATGTCCGTGGATGCTAACGTGCTGATCTTCGAGCGAATACGCGAGGAGATACGCTCAGGGAACTCACCCCAGGCGAGCATTACGGCTGGATACGAGAAGGCTCTCAGCACGATTGCCGACGCTAACATCACGACGGCGATCGCGGCGCTCATTCTGGCCGTGTTCGGCACCGGGCCCGTGCGCGGCTTCGCCGTAACCCTCTTCATCGGTATCGGTACGTCCATGTTCACTGCCATCATTGGTACTCGGGTGCTGGTGAACGCCTGGTACGGGCGTCGCCAAGTCGACGCGCTGGCGATCTAAGGGGAAGCACCATGGAAATGTTCAAGAAGACCACCACTATCGACTTCCTCGGCGCGCGCCACATAGCGGTAGGGGTCTCCGCGCTGTTGATCGTGACGACCATCGTCTTGGTCGTAATGCGCGGCATCAACTTTGGTATCGACTTCACCGGCGGCGTGCTGGTGGAGGCAAAGTACCCCGAGCCCATTGAGCTCTCCACCGTGCGTGACGCACTGGCCAACGGCGGTATCGACGATTCGGTCGTGCAGTACTTCGGCGAGCAGAGCGACGTGCTAGTGCGCGTACAGCCAGATCCAGACCAAGACGGCGCGAGCGTCGGGGAGGCCGTGCGTGAGGCATTGCGCAGCGCGGACCCTGGCGTCCAGATTCAGCGAACGGAGTTTATCGGTCCGCGTGTCGGTGAGGAGCTGCGTGAGGACGGCGGCCTAGCGATGCTCTTTGCCTTGCTGCTGATCCTCGCCTACGTCACCTTGCGCTTCCAGTGGAAGTTCGCCTTGGGGGCCGTGGTAGCCCTCGTGCACGACGTGGTGATTACCGTTGGCTTCTTCGCCGCCTTTCAGGTGCCCTTCGATCTGCCGGTGCTGGCGGCCTTGCTGGCGGTGATAGGCTACTCATTGAACGACACGATCGTGGTGTTTGATCGTATCCGCGAGAACTTCCGCGCCCTGCGCAAGCGCACGTCGGTGGACGTGATGAACCTCTCGCTCAACCAGACGCTATCGCGCACCTTGATGACCAGTGGCACGACCCTGCTCGTGGTGCTGGCCCTGTATTTTCTCGGCGGCTCGGCGATCGACGAGTTCGCCCTGGCCTTGATCGTGGGTGTCGTGCTGGGAACCTACTCATCGATCTACGTGGCGAGCTCTGCAGCGCTCGCACTCAACGTCACGGCGGTGGATTTGCTGCCGCCGAAGGATGAGACGGATCCGGAACTCGAAGCGATCCCCTAGGGCGCTGGTCGCCGGGTCCGCTCAGCCCGCGGGGCGGCGCAGGGTGGGCGGCAAGTGCGGCGCGAAGGTCTTGAGCATCTCCGCGAAGACCTTGGGTGAGCCCGCCACGATGTTGCCGGTCTCGAGATAGCGCTCGTCGCCGGCGAAGGTGCCGACCAAGCCGCCCGCCTCGCGCACGAGCAGGGCGCCAGCGGCCATGTCCCAGGGATGCAGGCCCATTTCGAAAAAGCCGTCGTAGCGACCGGCTGCCAGGTAGGCAAGATCCAAGGCGGCCGCGCCGGGGCGTCGCAGGCCCGCGGTCTTCTCCGAGATGGCGCGAAACATGGCGAGGTAGGTGTCCATGTATTCTAGGTTCTGCGCGTAGGGGAAGCCCGTGCCGACTAGGGCTCCGTTGAGGTTGGTACGTCGCCCCACGCGAATGCGTCGGCCGTCGAGCTGCGCACCTTCCCCGCGCGAAGCGGTGAACAGCTCCTGGCGCGAGGGATCGTAGACCACGCCGTGCTGGAGCGCGCCGCGCTGCTGGAGGGCGATGGACACGGCGAACACGGGGAACCCGTGGAGGAAGTTGGTGGTGCCGTCGAGCGGATCAATGATCCACACGTTCTCTTCGCCACGTTCTTCGCCGATGCGACCGCTCTCTTCGCCGAGAAAGCTGTGATCGGGGTAGCTCGCGCGGATCGTGTCGATGATCTCCTGTTCGGCCAGGCGATCTACTTCACTTACGAAATCGTTAGGTTGCTTCTCGTGAATGGTGAGCTCGTGCAAGCGCGGCAAAGCGCGCATGATAATTTCACCCGCCCGGCGGGCGGCGCGAATGGCGATGTTGAGATGCGCGTGCATGGCGGAGGAGGGCTCACCTTGAAAGAAGCGGGGGCAAGGATAGCAGATGGCTCAGACTGATCCGGTGCGTGAGCGCCTGACGCGGGTGGCCGTGGTGCTGGTCGATACCTCCCACCCGGGCAACATCGGTGCGGTCGCTCGGGCGAGCAAGAACATGGGTATCCACTGCCTGCGCTTGGTGCGGCCACGGCAGTTTCCCCACGCGGATGCCACCGCGCGGGCCTCGGGTGCCGACGATCTGCTGGCGCGGGCAGAGGTCTTCGATACGCTCGAAGAGGCGATCGCCGACGCCGCGCTCGTGTACGGCGCGAGTGCTCGCCGTCGAAGCCTCCAATGGCCGGAGCAAAACGCGCGCGAGGCGGCCCGGGAGATCCTCAGCAAAGAGGCGCAGGTGAGCGTCGTCTTCGGCAACGAGCGCTCTGGCCTTAGCAACGCCGAACTGGATTGTTGCCATCGATTGCTGCACATCAGTGCGAATCCTGAGTACAGCTCCCTGAACCTTGCGATGGCCGTGCAGGTGGTGACCCATGAGCTGCGGATGGCGGCGACTGCGGGTTACGGGGCAGGGGACGATGGGCGGGTCGAAGCGCCGTTCGCGACATCTGCCCAGGTAGAAGCGCTCTACGAGCACTACCAGCGCACGCTCACGGCCACGGGGTTTTTGAACCCCGACAACCCCCGCCACCTCATGCGTCGCCTGCGTCGGCTCTACAATCGCGTGGGGCTGGACGATAACGAAGTGCAGATCTTGCGCGGTATCCTCTCCGCCCACGATGCGGCATTGGCCGCCGCTGGCGGCCGGTCTGCAGGGGAAGACGACTCACGTGATCGCTGACCCCGCACACCCGATATACCTCGACTATGCGGCGACCACCCCGGTGGACCCGCGCGTCGCCCGCGCAATGGCGGCGGCGTTGGAGCAGAGCTGGGCGAACGCGGCGAGCGGGCATATGCTTGGCCGCCGCGCCCGGCAGACGATCGAACAAGCACGCCAGCAGGTGGCCGTCTGCGTAGGTGCCGACGCCGACGAGATCGTATTCACCTCCGGTGCCACGGAGGCGGTCAACACGGCCATCGCCGGCGTCGCCCGCGCTGGCCTCGCACGGGGCCAGGCGCACGTGGTCACTACCCTGATCGAGCATCAGGCCACCCTCGCCATATGTGCGCAGCTGGAACGCGAGGGAGTTAGGGTGACGCGGCTGGCACCGGATAGCGATGGTCTGCTGCCCCCGCAGCGGCTGCTCGATGCCTTACGCGAGGAGACCTGCCTGGTGTCGCTCACCCACGTGAACGGCGAGATAGGCACCGTGATCGATCTGCCTCGCCTGGCCGCCGCGTGTGCCGAGCGTGGCGTGCCGTTGCACGTCGATGCGGCCCAGAGCGCTGGCAAGTTGCCGATCGATCTGCGTCAGCTACCGGTGGATCTGCTGTCGCTCTCGGCGCACAAGCTGTACGGCCCCAAGGGCGCCGGCGCCCTCTACGTGCGCAAGCGACCGACGCGCGTGTTGCTGCAGCCCCTCGTGTTCGGCGGTGGTCAGGAGGGGCGGGTCCGCGGCGGCACCCTGGCCACGCACCAGATCGTTGGTCTGGCGACTGCCCTCACTTTGGCATGTGAGGAGCGCGAATCTGAGCAGACCCGCCTCGCACAGCTGCGCGATGAGCTCTGGCAGCGCTTGCATCTGCTCGGGGGCGTGCACCTGAACGGCCATCCGACGCAGCGCGTGGGTGGCCACCTCTCCGTTAGCATCGAGGGTGTGGAAGGGGAGAGCTTGCTGTTGGCCTTGGAGTCCCTCGCCCTGTCTCGGGGGGCAGCCTGCAGCGCGCTCACCGGTGAGCCGTCCTACGTGTTGCGGGCGCTTGGGCGCGATGACTTCCTGGCGGCAAGCACCCTTCGAATCACCATGGGTCGTCCCACCACGGGCGAGGAAGTGAGGTTCGCAGCCGAGCACATTCATGCCCAGGTCACGCGTCTGCGCGGCCTGTCGCCAGCGGTCGTGGGCGAGGGTTGATGGACGCCGATCCCTACGGTCCACGCGTTCGCGAGCTGTTCCAGCGCAACCCAGGGGCCGGGCGCCTACAAGGTGAAGGTGTTTGCAGTGGGCGCGCCGGAGGAGCACAGCATGGCGCCGAGGTCGTGCTCTGGCTGCGCGTGCTTGAAGGCACGATCCAGGAGGCGCGATATCAGGTGCTTGGGTGTCCCCATACCATGGCGGCTGCGGCCAGCGTGGTGGAGCTGCTGGTCGGACAGTCCGTTACCTCGGCGAAGGTGGACGCCGCGCGGATCGCCGAGTCTCTGAACCTCCCGGCGGAGAAGCTCGGCCGCGTGCTCATGCTCGAGGATGCGCTGGAGAATGCCCTCGCGGGCCGAATTCCGGCCTAGGCACCGGATCGCGACGCTACCCGGTCCTGGGTGATACCCTATGGGGTCAACTTTTTCTATCCGAGACCAGGAGCAGAACGCGATGGCAATTACCCTATCCCCCTCCGCTGCGGATCGGGTTCGCGCTCACGTCAGCCGCGAGGGGCGCTTCGGCATCCGCCTCGGGGTGCGCAAGAGCGGCTGCACCGGCTATGCCTACGTGCTCGAGTACGCTGACGCAGCCGACCAGAACGACGTGGTCTTCGACCACGACGAGGACGTGCGCGTAGTGGTGGATCGCGACAGCCTCGAGTTTCTCGACGGCACGGAGGTGGATTTCATCAAGCAGGGCTTGAATGAGATGTTCACGTTCCGTAACCCGAACGTGACCAGTGAGTGCGGCTGCGGCGAGAGCGTCGGCTTCGCCTGAGCGTGCTGGCTCACCTGCCGAGCGCGCGGTAGACTCCGCGCCGCCGACCGGCCCGCGCCCTTAGGCGGGCACCTCACCAACCCGTAATCTTGTGACTTATCCGAGTGCCTCCTGCCTGAGGGGCTCGGTGTAAAGGAGACCCCCATGGCAGTCGAACGGACGCTTTCCATCATCAAGCCCGACGGTGTGGCCAAGAACCTTATCGGCAAGGTCTACACGCGCTTCGAAGACGCAGGCCTGACCATTATCGCCGCCCGTATGATGCAGCTAACGCGCGCGCAGGCTGAGGGTTTCTACGCCGTACACAAGGAGCGGCCCTTCTTCGGGGAGCTCGTGGAGTACATGATGTCCGGCCCCGTGGTCGTGTCCGTGCTAGAAGGGGAGAACGCGGTCTCGCGCCACCGCGAGATCATGGGCGCTACTGATCCCGCCGAGGCCGATCCCGGCACCATCCGTGCCGACTTTGCCGAGAGCAAGGGCGTCAATGTGGTGCACGGCTCCGACGCGGCCGGTACGGCTGCCCAGGAGATCGACTACTTCTTCCAGGACGGCGAACTCTGCCCGCGCTAAGGCGCGAGCGGCGTTCCTAAGTCGGTCTGACGGCGAGCACGATGGAGGCGCGGCTGAACCTGCTGGGGCTGCCGCGTGGCGAGCTCGAGGCCTGGTTCGGCGAGCTTAGCGAGAAGCCTTTTCACGCGCGCCAGGTGATGCGTTGGATCTACCGCCGCGGCGTGGCGGACTTCGATGCAATGACCGACCTTTCCAAGTCCCTCCGCGCTAAGCTACGCGAACGCGCCGTGGTGCAGGCGCCGCCCGTGCGCAGCGAGCACGTGGCCCGCGACGGCACGCGCAAGTGGCTCTTCGACGTCGGCGGTCAGGCGATCGAAACCGTCTTCATTCCCGAGTCCTCACGGCGCACCCTGTGCATCTCGAGCCAAGTCGGCTGTGCCCTGGACTGTTCCTTCTGCGCCACCGGAGCCCAGGGGTTCAATCGCCATCTCACCACCGCCGAGATCGTCGGCCAGGTCTGGTACGCCAACCGCGAGATGCTGGCTGACTATCGCCACGACGAGCACCCGGTCACGAACGTGGTGCTGATGGGCATGGGTGAGCCCCTTGCCAATTATCGCAACGTGTTGCCAGCGCTGCAGATCATGCTGGAGCCTATGGGATTCGATATCTCCCGTCGGCGCCTCACGCTCAGCACCTCAGGCATTGTGCCCAACATTCGCAAGCTCGGTCAGGATTGCAACGTGGCCCTGGCGGTCTCCCTGCACGCGCCCGATGATGCCCTGCGCGATGAGATCGTGCCGATCAATCGATCCTATCCGATCGCCGAGCTGCTCGACGCTTGCTGGCACTACGCCTCTGAACAGACCGGGCGTCACATCACCTTCGAGTACGTCATGCTCGACGGTGTCAATGACAGTGATAGTCACGCGCGCGCACTCATTAGGCTATTGCGCGGCAAGCCCGCGAAGGTGAATCTGATTCCGTTCAATCCCTTTCCGGGAACGCAATACCAACGATCGCCGGACTCGCGAGTGACCGCATTCCGCAATAGCCTACTCAACGCGTCGGTCACCGCGACCATTCGCCGTACGCGCGGCGATGATATCGATGCGGCCTGCGGCCAGCTCGCCGGTGAGGTGCAGGACCGAATCACGGCACGCCTCGGCGCCAAGCGCATTCCCGTTAGCGTGGAGCATCGCCAATGATTCGCTCGCCTGCGCCATGCTGTGTGCTGCTATTGGCGAGCGCGCTGTTCGCCCTCACCGGATGCATCACGACCACGGACAACCCCTCGCCGGTAGAGGAGTCGCCGTCGGAGGCCGCTTCCTTCAACGTCCAGCTCGGCGCCAACTACCTGCGCCAAGGCAACCTCGAGCTGGCCAAGGAGAAGATCGAGAAGGCCCTCGAGCAGGACCCGGAGCTGCCTCTGGCGCACACCTACGCGGGCTTGCTCTTCGATCGACTCGGGGAAGCCGAGCGTGCAGAGGGGCACTATCGAACGTCGTTGAAGCTCCAGCCGGACGATTCGGTGACCCTCAACTTGTTCGGCGCCTACCTGTGCCGCCAGACCATGGCCGAACAGGCGGAGCGCTACTTCCTGGCCGCCACGCGGGATCCCTTGTATCGAACGCCTGAGGTGCCCTACACCAACGCTGGCGTGTGCTTGGCGGGAGCTGGGCTGCTCGAGCGCGCCGAGTCCTACTTTCGTCGTGCCCTCGACGCCAATGGGCGCTACGGCGACGCCTTGTGGCAGATGGCGCGCCTTAGCGATCAGCGCGGTCGTTCCCTGCAGGCGCGCGCCTTCTTCCAGCGCTACGCCGAGGTCAATAGCTTGAACGCCCAAGCGCTCTGGCTGGGCGTGCGCATCGAGCGCTCCTTGGGCGACAAGTCCAGTGCTCAGCGCTACGCGGATCGGCTGCTGAGCGAGTTCCCGGACTCGGTCGAAGCGCGCCAGCTATTGGACACGATGGAAAATACCTAGCCAATCGACCGGCGCTGCGCTCGAGGGGGCGCCGGCAATGCACTGACGAGACGTACGGAACACGCATGGCCGAATCGGAGACGCCGCAGGACGCTGCTGTCCCGGCTGACAAAGAAGACGCGAGTGGCAAAGAGGGGCCAGGGCACACCCTGCGCGCCGCGCGCGAAGCTCGGGGGCAGAGCGCCGCAGATGTTGCGCGCAACTTGTGCCTGGAGCTGCGTCTCGTGCAAGCGATCGAGGACGATCGCTACGAGGAGTTCGGGGCAGCGGTCTTTGCCCGGGGCCACGTACGTCGTTACGCCCAGTCCCTCGACATGGACGCCGATGCGATCTTGCGCAGCTGGGACGAGCGCAATTCGAGCGCGCCGCCGCCAACGGTGCCAGACCCGAAGGTGGCGCCGGTCGCCGAACGCTCGAGCGGCATGCCCGTCCTGCTGATCG
Organism: Pseudomonadota bacterium; assembly: GCA_039193195.1. Taxonomy (NCBI): domain Bacteria; kingdom Pseudomonadati; phylum Pseudomonadota; species Pseudomonadota bacterium. The sequence goes on along the minus strand of JBCCWS010000013.1, from coordinate 8,614 downwards.
CGGTGGTCGTGGCCGCCCTGGCCGGCGGGGCAGGGTTCGTCTGGTGGTGGCTTCACCCGCCGCCCTCGGGCAACGAGCCCGTTGCAGCAGCGCCATCTACGTCGCTGCCGGAGGCCGCGCCGCCGCGATCGTTCCCGGCGAGTGCTGCTCCGGCCACGACACGCAACCAATCTCTGGACAAGGCGCTCGAGAGCGCAGCCACGGCCATTGAGACGACCGTTGAGAACCTGGATTCGCCGACGGAGCAGGCAGCGCAAGATGAGCTCGCTGCGTTGACCGAGCGCGCACCCGCGACGTTGCCGGCGTTGCCTGCCGAGGCGGCGCCGGCGGGCGCATCCGCGGTCGTGTCCGAGACCCAGCCGGCTGCTGACAGTGGCGGGGTCGACGTGGCCCAGGCCATCGCCGCGGCCGGTCCGTCACCGGTCGGCGCGGGCGAGGAGGTGGCGTTGCGCTTCATATTCGACGAATCCTGCTGGGTAAGCGTGCGCGATGCCACGGGGCGTACCCTGATGCTCGGTCTGCGAGAACCGGGGACGGTCAACGACCGCACCGGCGTGCCCCCTATCAACGTGACCTTGGGGCGCTACCCCGGTGTGCGCATCGAGGTGGACGCTCAGCCCTTCGAGGTACCCCCGAGCGGCATCGACGGGGCGATCGCTCGCTTCGAGATCCCGGCGCCATGAAGAGTATCCAGTCCGTGCGCGGTTTCCGCGACCTACTGCCGCCGAACACGGCCACCTGGCGCTGGCTGGAGCAGGTAGTCACCGACACGCTGATTACCTACGGCTACCAGGAGATACGCCTGCCATTGCTAGAGCGAACGGAGTTGTTCGCTCGCTCCGTCGGCGAGCACACCGATATCGTTGAGAAGGAGATGTACACCTTTCCCGATCGTGACGGGGACCAGCTTAGCCTGCGCCCAGAAGGCACGGCGGGCTGCGTGCGCGCGGGTATCCAAAATGGGTTGCTCCACAATCAGCGCCAGCGCCTGTGGTACCACGGACCGATGTTTCGCCACGAACGGCCCCAGCGTGGTCGCTACCGACAGTTCCACCAGATAGGGGCGGAGACCTTCGGCTTTCCCGGTCCGGACATCGACGCAGAGCTGCTGATCCTCACCCAGCGCATCTGGCAGCGCCTCGGCCTGAAAGGCCTTCGGCTGGAGATCAATTCGCTCGGCACGGTGGCTTCGCGGGCGGCCTACCGCGACGTGCTGGTGGAGTATTTCTCAGCCCATCGCGAGCGTCTCGATGAAGACAGCCAGCGGCGCCTAGGCACCAATCCGCTGCGAATACTCGATAGCAAGAACCCCCAGATGGCCGAAGTCGTGGCCGCTGCGCCGCAGCTGACGGAACATCTCGACTCGGAGTCGGTCGATCATTTCGACGAACTCAAGGCCCTACTGGAGCGGGTCGGGATAGAATACGCGGTCAACCCGCGGCTCGTGCGTGGGTTGGATTACTACACACGCACGGCCTTCGAGTGGTTGACGGACCAGCTCGGCGCGCAGGCGGCGGTTTGCGCTGGGGGCCGCTACGACGGGCTGGTCGAGGTGATCGGCGGCCGAGCGACGCCAGCCGTTGGCTGGGCGATGGGGCTGGAGCGCGTCGCGGAGCTAATCGAGCTTGGCGCGCATGAGGCACCCGCGCTCGCGCCCCAGGTATACGCGGTGGCCGTGGGCGAGGGCACGGCCCAGCCCATGCTGCGTCTGGCCGAAACCTTGCGCGATCAACTGCCCGAGCTGCGTCTCGTCCAGCACTGTGGCGGGGGCGGGTTTAAGGCACAGCTGAAGGCGGCGGACCGCAGCGGTGCGGCCTACGCACTGATCATGGGCGAGCAGGAGCTCGAGCGCGATGAGGTGGCGTTGAAGCCGCTGCGCGAAGGTGGCGGCGAGCAGCGCAGCGTGGCAACGGCCGCTTTGGTCGACGCCTTGCGCGAGACGATCGAATAGAGAACAGCGCACGCGGCCCCCTGGCGGGCTCGCGGCACTAGCAGGAGTATTAGGCGTGGTCGATGAGATGATGACTGACGAGGAGCGCGCAGAAGCGCTCAAGCGATGGTTCCAGGAGAATGGAGCGGTCCTCGTCATGGGTGTGGTGGTCGGCCTCGGTGGCCTGTTCGGCTTCCAGTGGTACAAGGACAGCCGCGAGAGCAATTTGGAGGCCGCCTCTATCGTGTACCAGGACGTGCTCGACGCTCTCGAGCGTGAAGACCTGGACCAAGTGCAAAGCTTGGCCGCCCAGCTGGGAGAGCAATTCGCCTCCAGCCCCTACGAGACCCAGGCCCTGTTCGCTGCCGCCCGCCTGCAGGTGGATGCCGGTGACTTGGCAGGTGCGGCGGGCACGCTCGAGCGAGCGATTGCTGAGGAGAGTGACGGCTCGATCGTGGAGGTGGGCCGTAGCCGCCTGGTGCGCGTGCTGCTGAGTGATGAGCGCGCGCGGGAGGCGCTCGCGCTCCTCGATGCCAACGCGCCTAGCGAGACCTTCAAGCCCCGGCATTTGGAGCTGCGCGGCGATGCCCTATCTCAGCTCGGTCGCACGGAGGCGGCGCGCACGGCCTACACGGACGCCCTAGCAGTGTTAGCAAGCAGCGGCGCGAGCAGCAGCGGCGCCCTGGAGCTGAAGCTGGCGGCCCTGGGACCTGCACCCGAGGTCGATACGGACGTCACCGAGTCTGCTGCTGACGATGCGGAGTCCTGAGTTCGCGACCCGCTGGCTCGCCATCGCCGCCAGCGCGCTGGTGCTGGCGATGGGCCTGGCCGGTTGCGGTGGTAACAAGATCAACGAGGACCTGCTGCCCACTGCGCTGGTCGATCTGAAAGACCCCTTACGCGTGAAGCGCTTGTGGTCAGCGAAGGTCGGTGGAAGCGGTGAGAGCCTCAATCTCCAGCTGCGCCCCGTCTCTGACGGCACGCTCGTGTACGCCGCCGGCCACAACGGCGAAGTGCACGCCTTCGATGCTCGCAATGGTGAGCGTCGTTGGTCGTCCCAGACCAAGCTGCCCCTCGCCGCCGGACCCGGATACGGCGATGAGCGCCTCGCCGTCGGTTCCAACGACGGCGATCTCGCCGTGCTCAACGCCACTGACGGCACCGTCCTGTGGCAGCGGAACATCGGCGCAGAGGTGCTGGCCACGCCGTTGATCGTCGGTGGGCTGGTGGTCGTGCGCACGGTGGACGGTCGCCTATTGGCGCTCGATGTGGAGGACAGCATCGAGCGCTGGGTCGTCAAGCGCGAGGTGCCGGCGTTGAGCCTACGCGGCAACGCAGCGCCCGCTGCCAGCGGCACGCGCGTGGTCGCCGGCTTCGATGACGGTTCCGTGCTGGCCACGGAGCTGCGCACGGGCGAGATCATCTGGGACGTCTCCTTCCTGCCCGAGGGGGGGCGCACGGTGATCGACCGTTTGGCCGATATCGATGCGGACATTCGCGTGGTGGGCGATGACGCCTACGTCCTCGGCTATCAGTCTCAGTTGGCGCTTCTCTCGGTGCCTACCGGGCAGATCGCCTGGACCCTGGAAATCTCCGGTCATCAGCGGCCCGGCCTGGACTGGAGTCGCATTTACATCACCGACGATGAAGGTAACGTGCGGTCCGTCGATCGCTCTAACGGCGCCAACCGGTGGGTCAACCAAGACCTGCGTCGGCGCAAGACCACCGGTCCGGTCACCTCCGGGCGCTACGTCGTGGTGGGTGATTTCGAAGGCTACCTGCACTGGATCGATTACGAGACGGGGCTAATCGTGGCGCGTGAGCGTCTTGGCGACACCCCCATCAGCGCATCGCCGACGGTGCTCGATGAGTTGGTATTCGTGCAAACCGACAGTGGCAGCCTGCACGCGCTGGCCCTGCGCGACGAGAGCTAGGAAACCTCTGCGCAAATCCGCCCACCATTGCTGCGTACCGGCAACGCGCTCAGCGCGTGGCGCACATCTGTCCGTAGGCAGGGCTAGCGAAGCCGCGCGACTTGCATCGCTGGTTGTAGGTTGTCGGCAGCTCGACCCATGCAACGCGCCGTTGGCGCACGTCATGCCGCACCGGCGCCATCGAGCGGCAGGCTGATGCTGCCCGTTATCGCCTTAGTCGGCCGGCCAAACGTGGGCAAGTCGACTCTCTTCAATGCCCTGACCCGCACGCGAGATGCTCTGGTGGCGGACTACCCTGGCCTTACGCGCGACCGCCAGTATGGCTACGGACGTATCGGCCCGCGACCCTACATAGTGATCGATACGGGTGGCCTGTCGGGGGAGCAAGATGGCCTAGATGGCTTGATGGCCGAACAGACCCTACGTGCCCTGGATGAAGCGGACGCGGTGCTCTTCGTCACCGATGCCCGCGAAGGCTGCACCGCAGCTGATGAGCAAGCCGCCGCGCTTCTGCGCCGCCGCGCGCAGTGCTTATGGTTAGTCGTGAATAAGGCGGAGGGTCTGGCGCACGAGATGGCCGCAGCGGACTTCCAGCGGTTCGGCATCGCGGACGCGGCCTCCATTTCTGCGGCTCACCATCAGGGCTTGCGTGCGCTGATGGAGGCAGTGATCAGCGAGCTCCCCGAGGAAGGTGCTGCGCCGCAGACAGGCGATGCCAACAGCGAGCAGGGTCTGCTCTCCCGTCGCGATCCTGAGGCGATTCGTATCGCCTTGCTCGGGCGCCCGAACGCAGGCAAATCGACCCTCGTGAACCGGTTGCTCGGCGATGAACGTGTGCTCGCTAGTGACACGCCGGGCACCACGCGCGACGCCGTATGCATTCCCTTCGAGCGCCACGGCCAACGCTTCGAGTTGGTGGATACGGCCGGCGTCCGTCGCCGCTCGAAGGTAAACGAGACTATCGAGAAGTTCAGCGTGGTGAAGACGCTGCAAGCCGTGGAGAACGCGAACGTCGTGATCGCTATGGTCGATGCACGGGTAGGGGTCACGGACCTCGATGCGAACCTTTTGGGTTTGGCCCTCGAGCGCGGCCGAGCCACGATAGTGGCAATCAACAAGTGGGACGGTCTTTCACCGGATAAGCGAGACGACGTGCGACGGCAGATCGACGTGAAGCTGCCGTTTCTCGATTTCGCACCACGCCACCTCATCTCTGCCCTGCACGGCACAGGTGTGGGCGATTTGCTCGGCTCGGTGCGCAAGGCGTTCTCCGCAGCTGTGCGCGAGCTTGGCACGGCGGAGGTGACCCGCGCCCTGGAAGATGCCCTGCAGGCGCATCCGCCACCCACGGTGCGCGGGCGCCGACCTCGCTTGCGCTATGCCCATCAGGGCGGGCGCAACCCACCGATCATCGTCATTCACGGCACCCAGGCAGATCGCCTGCCGCGTAACTACCAGCGTTACTTAGTGAATTTCTTCCGCGATCGCTTTCAGCTGCAAGGCACGCCTGTGCGGGTGGAGTTGCGAACGACCGACAACCCCTTTGCCGGGCGGCGCAACAAGCTCACTCCGCGCCAGGAGGCCAAGCGCAAGCGGCTCATGAAGCACGTAAAGCAGAAAAAGAAGTAGCTGTAGGCGCGTTACGTTGCATGGACCGCATCCCGCGCACGCACGTGTACACTGCCGGTAGGGGACGTCAGGCAGGGTGCTTGGCGCTCGGCCAGCTCGCCAAGGAGGCACCCGCGATGGCGATATCCCGCGATGAGATTCCGCTCGTTCCGCTCGAGCAGTCACCGGCGGTCGTGCGTGTGCCGATCTCCCTAATGACGTCCGCGCGCGTCTGCTTGCTCGTGGGGATGGCGCTTGCTGCTGCGCTGACCTCGATGGTGGCCGTAGGGGCTGCTGATGACTTTGCCGATCCCGAACTCGCGAACCTCTTGCGCTTTATGGGCGTTGTGAAGCTTGGGCTCAGTCTCCTGGTAGCTGCCGGTGTGTGGTGGCGCCTCGGCGCGGAGGTGGATGTTGCTCAGGCTGCGGCGTACGTCGCGGGCGCAACGTTGCTGCTGTCGACGGCCCTGCTCATCGTGATGTTGGTTCGCGTGCCGCAGGCGGCGGCGGCCTACCATGGCGCCGCATTCGCAACCCTGGCCCTCGCTTTTCAAGACCGTGACCTTGTGAATTTATTAGTTAGGTGAGTGGTTTCACCGTCTATCGCTAGCCGTCTGCCGCTCGTCGATTACGTAGATGGAATTCACCTAAAACCATTCTTCCTTTGCTCTCGAAACCTCTGCCCGACACCCTTTGTTTGTCTTTGAGGAGGTTTAGATGAGCTACTCCACGACCGCCAGTACGCCCTGGTGGCGCCACTTCGCCACGATGGCGCTCGCGTCCGTTCTGGTCTTCGGCACCGCCGGCTGCGATATCTTCGATGACGACGATGATGACGACGAGGAAGAAGTCGTCGACGACGGCGACGACGGTGGTGAAGACCCCGTTGGTACCGCACTCGCGCGTGTGTTCCACGCAGTTGCCGATGCGCCGGACGTCGATGCACTCGCCGATGGCAACGTAGTCTTCGAAGACATTGCGTTCAAGGCGGGCACGGCCTTTGCCGAGGTGGATGCGGTCACCACCGAGTTCTCCGTCAACGCGCTGACCGCGGGCGGAGAGGTCACCGTGATCATGCCGACGGCCGTGGAGCTTTTGGCAGACACGGAATACACGATCGCCGCGATCGGTTCGGTGGCGACCATCGCCCCGATCGTGATCGCCAACCCCGTGGCCCCCGTCACCGCAGGCAACGTGCGCGTGCAAGTCGTGCACGCCTCACCGGATGCCCCTGCAGTGGACGTATTCGTCACAGCGCCTGATGCGGACCTCGCGGCAGCTGGCGACCCGCTCACCTCCTTCGAGTTCGGTGAGTTCACCGGTCAGGTGGAAGTGCCTGCGGGCGATTACCAGATCCGTGTCACCCTCGCCGGTGACATCGCCAGCGTCGTCTTCGACTCCGGCACGATTAGTCTGACCGCTGGACTCGACCTGCAGATCTACGCGGTCAACAACACCGCCACCGGCGCCGCCCCAATCACCCTTGCTGCGATCGATGCCTCGGGCGCCCTGCCGGACGGAATCGAAGTGTTTGATACCGCTACGCCGGCGTCTCTGCGCGTCGTGCACGCCTCGCCCGACGCTCCGCCAGTGGATGTAGTGGTCAACGATGATTTCGACAACCCCGCCGTGAGCGAGCTGGCCTTCCCAGCCTTCACCGACTTCCTTGATGTCGCGCTCGAGGCAGGTGATCCGAGCATTGGCATCAACGTGAAGGTCACGCCGGCCGGCAACACGATGGCGGTCAACGGTGACGGCATGGGCGACGATGTCGATCTCGAGCGCGGTGTCGAGTACACGGTGCTCGCCACGGGGCTGCTTGCCGACTTCTCGCTGCTGGTGCTCGAAGATGACGATCGCCCGATCGCGACGGACGCGCGCGTGCGCATCGTGCACGGCTCGCCCGCCGCAGGTGAGGTCGATATCTACGTCGCCGCACCGCAGACGGATATCGCCACCATCGATCCGGCCTTTGCGGCCGTGCCCTTCCGCGCCGATACGGGCTACGTGCCGCTCGCACCGGGCGACTACGAGGTCACGGTCACGCCGACCGGTACCACCGATGCGGCGATTGGCCCGATCGTGATCACCGTCGAAGCAGGCGGCACCTACACGGCCGTCGCGCGTGATGCGCAGGGCGGTGGCGCGCCCCTCGGCTTGATCCTCTTCGACGACTTCGCCGACTGAGGCTGAGGGCCGCCGACCCGCTCCGGCGGCTGTGGTCTCCATGGTGTAAGGGGTGTCTGCCAACGGCGGGCACCCCTTTTTTTCATGGATCAGTTGGCTCAAGCCGTCCGGTGCGGAGTCGATAGACTTACCGGTGGACGTATATCCCCCACAGCAGCACCGCGTCGACGCCAATCAGAGCACCCACGATCCCAGGTTCCAGCGTCGATGCGTGGACCTGATGTTTGGCCAGACGCGAAGCGCTTACCTCTCGAATGGTTTCTGCCTGGCACGGCTGTTGATCAGCTTCTGGGGCACCGCGGATCACGCCTGGTTACTCACCTGAGCCGCCGTGGGCGTGCTGCTTCTGGTAATCCGAGAAATCCAGCTGCGCCGCTATGCTAGCCGGGGCGAGGCTCCCTTGCGCCTCGGTGCATGGACCCGTTGGCTGGAGATCTCCTCGTGCCTGAACGGATGCTACTGGGGAGCGGGTTGCGCCTTCTGGCACTTGTGGCCTCGCCATACCAGCTTCCGCTGATCGTGCTCATCGTGGGTGGTCTGCAGACCGGTAGCGTGCTCGCCCGTAGCTACCTATTGCGTGTCTTCGCGCTGTTTTGCTTGCCTCTGTTGGTGCTACTCGCTGAGCGTCCACCTTATTTTCCAAGCGGCCCACTAGCTAGTGTCCTGAGTTAGAAGTTCGTTGATGACTTCGCGGCACGTTTTCGCCCCTGAACACGGTGCTCCTCCTCCCGTGGGACCTGCCACGCTCGTCCTCGCGCCGCGCTCAGGGACAAAAACTCGCCTGCGAATTCATCAACGAACTTCCAACTCAGGACACTAGCCTGGATTATTCATGAGTCTTCTACTGCGGCCGCCGAGACACAGCAAAACACGGCGCGTGCTCGTTGCAGGTGCTCGACACGTACTGCTGAGTACGCCTGCGCGCCTTCCACTGCGCGCCACCCCGTGTTTTGCT